>WQVI01000001.1 GCA_009781625.1 Defluviitaleaceae bacterium
GATGCACGAAAAAGGCAATTCCCTAAAAAGCCGCATTGCCGAGTTAGAAAGCCTTATGGAAACTCACGAACTATCCGATATTGAGTTTGACGTTATCCGTCAAGTGCTATCCAATTTCAAATCCACTTTTGATGTGATGGATGTTGAGCAGAAGCGAGAAGCCATCCGCGCGTTCGTAAAACGCATCGTTTGGGATGGACAAAATGTTAATATGTATCTTTTTGGCTCGGATGACGAAAATGGCTTAGAAATGCCGCTTGAAGAGGATGAAAAAAGTCCATCGGGAGGGAATAGCAAATGAGATACGGATGCATCTGCGTGCTACGAAAAAATATAATGGAGATGTGTCGATATCGGATTCTATAGGGTGTGATAGGGAAGGTAATAGTATTACCTTAGAAGATAAGTTGGCTGATGATAGCGAGGATTTGCCGAATATTGTAGATTTGAAAATTCAGGTGAAGTTTCTTTACGATAGGCTGAGGGATTCTTTGAACGAGAGAGAAAGGGAAATTGTGGAGATGCGATATGGCCTGAAGAACGGCAAGGAAGTTACGCAGAGAGAGATAGGTGAAATGCTTAACATCTCTCGAAGTTATGTATCACGCATAGAGAAAAAGGCGTTGGAAAAGCTGTACGGAGAATTTAAAAAGAGCGAAGATGCGGTGAAATGCCCTCAGTATTGCTGAGGGCATTAAGTTTGTAGCAAAGCTTATAGGCATTAAACTTGACAAGCCACGCTTTTTGTTTTAGTATTATCTTATATAAATAATGAACAAAAAGTCAATAAGGAGTGGTGATTATTTTGAAGATATTAGACAACAAACTGCCAAATTACCCCAAATTTGCACAGGACATACGTCGCGCACCCAGCCGTGGTTTCCGCTTGACAGAGGCACAGGCCCAAACAGCCCTTAAAAACGCCTTGCGCTATGTGCCAAAAGAGCTTCACGAAACCCTGGCACCTGAATTTATGCAAGAGCTTATCACCCATGGCCGCATTTACGCCTACCGCTATCGCCCCGAAGGCCGCATTTACGGCAAGCCCATAGACCAATACCGAGGCAAATGCCTGGAAGGCAAGGCTTTTCAAGTGATGATAGATAATAATTTAGATTTTGACATAGCCCTTTACCCCTACGAACTTATTACATACGGCGAAACAGGTGCCGTGTGCCAAAACTGGCTGCAATACAGGCTTATCATACAATATCTGCAAGAGCTTGACCATAACAACACCCTTGTTATAGCCAGCGGCCACCCCGTTGGCCTTTTCCCATCCCATCCCGCCGCACCCCGCGTAATAGTCACCAACGGCCTAATGATAGGCATGTATGATAATCTTGATGACTTTGAAATTGCCGCCCAAATGGGCGTTGCCAGCTACGGCCAAATGACGGCCGGCGGGTGGATGTATATCGGCCCCCAAGGCATTGTCCACGGCACTTACAACACCTTGCTTAATGTGGGCCGCAAGGTAATGGGCTTTGCTGTTGATGACGACCTTCGCGGCAAGCTATTTGTCTCCAGCGGCCTGGGCGGCATGAGCGGCGCACAGCCCAAAGCCATAGAGCTTTGCGGCGGCGTCGGCATCATTGCCGAGGTAGACCCAAGCCGCATAGAAACCCGCCTATCCCAAGGCTGGGTGCGCGATGTGTGCCAAAGCCCCGCGGCGGCTTTCGAACTTGCCCAAAAATATCTGCTGGCCCGCCAGCCCTATTCCATAGCATATCAAGGCAATATTGTGGACCTTTTACAATATGCCGTCCTAACCAACACCCACATCGACATTTTGACAGACCAAACAAGCTGCCACAACGTCTACGACGGTGGCTATTGCCCGCAAATTACTTTTGAAGAGCGCACAAAGATGCTGGCCGAAAACCGCGAAGAATTTGTAAAGCTGGTTGACAAAACCTTGCGCCGCCACTATCAATGCATTCAGGCCCTAGCCGAGCGCGGCACCTATTTCTTCGATTACGGCAACTCCTTCCTAAAGGCCGTCTACGACACAGGCATAAAGGACATCAGCAAAAACGGCATA
Source organism: Defluviitaleaceae bacterium (assembly GCA_009781625.1). GTDB lineage: Bacteria > Bacillota > Clostridia > Lachnospirales > WRAX01 > WRBK01. The sequence goes on from WQVI01000001.1 coordinate 2,045, forward strand.
GACGAAAAAGATGGCTTTATCTTCCCATCATATGTGGAGCACATCCTGGGCCCGGAGCTTTTCGACTATGGCTACGGCCCCTTCCGCTGGGTGTGTCTTTCCGGCAACCCCGCCGACCTTGAAAAAACCGACGCCATGGCCGCCGCCTGTATAGACCGCACCCGCCGCCCCGCCGACAACGACAATTACGTCTGGATAACCACAGCCGCCGAAAATAAGATGGTTGTGGGTACACTGGCACGCATTTTGTATCAAGATGCCGAAGGCCGCACCAAAATTGCCCTAAAATTTAACGAAATGGTGCGTAACGGCGAGGTTGGCCCCATTATGTTAGGCCGCGACCATCACGATGTCTCCGGCACAGATTCGCCTTTCCGCGAAACCAGCAATATCAAGGACGGCAGCAATGTAATGGCCGATATGGCCACCCAATGCTTTGCCGGTAACGCCGCCCGGGGTATGTCCCTAATAGCCCTGCACAACGGCGGCGGCGTGGGCATAGGCAAATCTATCAATGGCGGCTTTGGCCTTGTCCTTGACGGTAGCGAGCGCGTGGACAATATCATCAAATCCGCCATGATGTGGGATGTAATGGGCGGCATAGCCCGCCGCAACTGGGCCGGTAATGAGAACGCCATGGCTACCGCGGCAGAATATAACGAAAAGCATGACGGCCATATAACCCTGCCCAATGTTGCTGATGATGTCCTTATTGAAACTGTCGTTCAAAGTGCCTTGCAGGCCTAGAAAAGCAGAGATGAGGTGTCCAATTGTGAACCAAAGCTTATTTTGGGCTACATTAGCTATTACATTTCTAGTAGTTGCTATTATAGTTGCAGCACTTCTTAATATCTTCTTTTCACCCCTTGGTTTTGATGTCGTGAGCACATTACTCTTTGCTCTTGCAGCAGGTTGGTGCCTAGCTAAATTTTGGGCAGCTACAGAAAATGAATTTAAAAGCGACAAATATTTTGAAGAGAAAATGAATAAAATGTCCAAGTCTCTTCGAGATTCTGCAAAGGATTTGAGCGAGATTCAAGCACATTTGGAAGAGCGCAAAGCAATCGCGGATAATTTGAAAGAGGAAGTGGAAGATGCAGAAGCTCTCTTAAAGATGAGCAAGCAACAGATAGACGCCATTGCCAGAAAAGTCGGAAGGCAACTGCGAAAACCTACCGGAAAAGATGTTATGTTTGTAGTGATAGGTGCGGTGTTGGGCGGTCTTATAACGATATTTGTTGCTAGTTTCATACAATAGCAAGGACAACATGTGCTTGAATCAAGAGCCGACTATCTTCCATGCCTATGGATTGCTTCGGCCATAGGCTGCGCTGGCTTTTAACTTGCCATTGGCCTCGCAATGGCGGTTGAATTGTCATTTTATAATGCAGTTCAAGGCCGAAACAATACATAATTCGCGTATACAACGGAACATTATCCCTCAAAATAACGTCATATAAACGTTGCACAAAATAATCCCTAAAACCAAAAGGAGATGTTAAGATGAAAAAATCAAGATTTCTAACGGTCATGTTCGCCATCCTGCTTGCGGGCGTTATCTTTGCACAGCCGTTGCAAGCCAGCGAGCCGCCCACTCTCACCGTTAGCGGCACGGGGGCCGTCTCAATTGCCCCTGACATTGCCACCGTAAACCTAGGTGTTAGCACCCAGCACGAAAACCCACAGCGCGCCCTTGCGGAAAATAGCACGCAAACTACCGCTGTTATCGCGGCTGTTCGTGCCCTTGGCATTGATGAAGACGATATTCGCACCTCAAACTTCTTCATCGACCCCGTCTTTGGCTTCGATTGGGTTGAGATAACCTCATACCGCGTTACAAACACCATCACAGTAACCCTTCGCGATATTGACCAAATTGGCGATGTCCTAGGCGCAGGGGTTGCCGCCGGTGCCAATGTATCCCACGGTATTTCCTTTGGCGTTTCAGATTCTTCTGCCGCCTACAACCAGGCCCTTGCCCTTGCCATCGAAAACGCCCAAAGCCGTGCTAACGCAATGGCCGCAGCCCTTGGCACCCGCATTACTGGCATATCGGCCGTAGTGGAAATGGGCGGTATGCATATGCCCATGTCCCGTGCGCATTTTGGTATGCCCATGGCTATAGCCGAAATGGACGTAGCAGCAGGCGTACCAATTGAAGCCGGCGACCTTATAGTCACCGCTAATGTACAAATTATTTTCACAATAGCTCCGTGACAATATCATTCATAGGGGCGGGCGCTCTCGCTCGCCCTTTAATATTCAAAGGAGAAAATCATGACAAAAATCATCGAATGCATCCCAAATTTCAGCGAAGGCATTAACACCGAGATAATTGAGGGACTGGCGGACATTGTGCGCAACACGCCGGGCGCCACCCTGCTGGACTATTCCGCCGACGCCAGCCACAATCGCAGCGTCTTTACCTTCGTAGGCTCTGTAGAGGCTGCCTCGGCCTGCGCCGTGACCCTGGCTAAATACGCCGCCGAAAAAATCGACCTTACAAAGCACGTAGGCGAGCACCCCCGTATGGGTGCCGTGGACGTTATCCCCTTCGTGCCAGTAAAAAACATGACAATGGACGAGGCTGTTGAAGTTGCAAAGGCCGTTGGTGAAAAAATTGCCGCAGAGGCTGGTATTCCTGTCTTTTTGTACGAGGATGCCGCCACGAAAGAAACCCGCCGCAACCTGGCCGCCGTGCGCAAAGGCCAATTTGAAGGCATGGCCGAAAAAATGACCAAAGATGCCTGGAAGCCGGACTTCGGCCCAGCCCAGCCACATCCCACCGCCGGCGTTGTGGCCGTTGGCGCGCGTATGCCGCTGATAGCCTTTAATGTCAATCTTTCCACCGATGATGTTAACATCGCCAACAACATCGCAAAAATCGTCCGAGGCAGCTCCGGCGGCTTTAAGCATGTTAAAGGCATTGGCATCATGCTGGAAGACCGCAACATCGCCCAAGTGTCCATGAATCTCGTAAACTACGAAGGTACCCCTATTTACCGCGTGGTAGAGCTTATCCGCGTTGAGGCCGCCCGCTACGGCGTACACATCACAGGCACAGAGCTTATAGGCTTGGCCCCTGCAAAAGCCCTGATAGATTCTGCTGAATACTATCTGCAAATAGAGAATTTCGATTATAACAAGCAAGTGCTTGAAAATCATCTACTATGAAGATATTTTTCGCGATATTGGGCGGCATAATCGTCATACTAGGCGTAATGGTTTGTATCAACATGTTGATAGACCGCCAGTTTGTCCTCTTCGACTTTTGGGTAATCTTCGTTACCTTCTTCATAACCCTGCTAATTTCTGCCATCCCTTTTGGCATAGCGGCGGCGTTTGCAAGGCTGGATAAACTGGAATACGCCAAAAGAGAGGACTATAGACTGCTGGAGCGCAAGGTCATCGCCCTGGAAAGGGCGGCTAAAGATAAAGAGCAGGAGACTAAAACCCATGGAGACTAAATTAGCAAGAATGGCTTTATTTAGAATCCTTTTGCTTATCGCAGGCCTCATCTGCCTGGCCCTTTCCATGTATTACCTATACCAACTAACCTTCCTGGGGCTTTGGCATGACACAAATATACGCATTCCACGGCTTATCCAATTCTTTGGCGGTGTGACTTTCATAGTCCTTGGCCGCATTTTGAAAAATCAAGAGGACATCATCCGTTTGTTGTACGAAAGGAGAAATGATAGCGAAAATGCTGGATTTACTGATAAAGAACGCCCATCTGGCGACGCCCAAGGGCAATAGCCCCAAAAGAGGCGCGATGATTGGACAGATATCCATAGAAAAAGACATAAACATCGGCATTGCTGACGGCAAAATTGCCTACATAGGCCATGACGCACCCGAGGCCGCAAAGGTGCATGACGCCGAGGGCCATCTTGTAACCCCCGGCCTTGTGGACAGCCACACCCACCTAGTTTTCGGCGGCTTTCGTCAGCACGAGCTTGCGCTAAAGCTTGATGGTGCGGACTATCTGGAGATTTTGGCCGCAGGCGGCGGCATATTGTCCACCGTAAATGCCACGCGCGCAGCAGATTTTGACGAGCTTTACGCCAAAGCGGGCGCATTTCTGGATGACATGCTGGCCCATGGCACGACAACCGTCGAGGCAAAGTCAGGCTATGGTCTTGAAACCGAAACCGAGCTTAAACAACTGAAAGTTGTGGCAAAGCTGCAACAAGAACATCCGATGGATGTTGTGTCCACTTTTATGGGCGCTCACGCCATCCCTCAAAAATACAAGCAAAACCCCGACGACTATGTAAATTTGGTGGTTGATGAAATGATACCGGCAGTCGCGCAGCAAAATTTGGCTGAATATTGCGACATCTTTTGCGAAAAAGGCGTGTTTGATATTGCGCAAAGCAGAAAGATACTCAAGGCTGCTAAAAGCGCGGGTCTTGGCATAAAAATCCATGCCAATGAAATTAATAATCTTGGCGGAGCCATGCTTGCCGCAGAAGTTGGTGCCACGTCCGCCGAGCATATGATAGCCTCTGACCAATCGGACATTGAGGCCCTAGTAAAATTTGGTATCATAGCCATCCTTTTGCCCACAACCAGTTTCTACCTCGGCAAGCCCTTTGCCCCAGCCCGTCAAATGCTTGACAGAGGCGCTATGATAGCCATCGCCAGCGACTTTAACCCCGGCAGCAGCCCCAATTTCAATTTACAGCTTTCCATGACCCTGGCCTGCCTAAAATATGGCCTAAAGCCCGCCGAAGTGCTAACGGCTGTGACGCTTAACGCCGCCTGGGCCATAGGCCGCGGTGCCACGAAGGGCACCATTGAAGAAGGCAAAGATGCCGACATAGTTATCTGGAATTGCCCTGATTTGGACTATTTGTTCTACAGATTTGGCAATAATCAAGCAAAAACCGTGATAAAGAATGGAGAGATAATCATCTGATGAAACTAACCGAAATGAAACTTGCAGAATTTTGTAACGCCGTGGCTTCAAAAGAGCCGGCCCCGGGCGGCGGCTCTGTAGCCGCAATGTCGGCATCCATGGGCATTAGTCTTGTAGGCATGGTTGCAAACCTAACTATAGGCCGCAAAAAATACGCAGAGCATGAAGGCCTTATGCAGGAAATCCTGGCAGAAGCGGAAGCCCTGCGCCAAAAGCTTGTTTGCGCTATAGATCGCGACACCGAAGCTTACAACGCTGTTTCCGCCGTATTTTCCATGCCAAAAGAAACCGACGAGGAAAAAGCAGCCCGCACAGCCGCCATGCAAACCGCGCTAAAAGCCGCAACCGAGGTGCCTCACGAGGTTATGCAGCTATGCCACGCTTCGCTAACATTGGCCCAACGCGCCGTGGGCACCAGCAACACCAATGCCGCATCAGACCTTGGCGTTGCCGCCCACAACCTGCTTGCGGGCACCCACAGCGCATGGATGAATGTGCTAATTAACCTCTCGGGCATAAAAGACGAGGCCTTTGTGGCAACAAAAAGAAGTGGCGGCGAAGAAATTATCGCCACCGCAGAAAAAGCTGCAAAATCAATAATTGCCCATGTTATGACAGAAATCAGCTAATTGAAAAAGCCGCCTAAATGGCGGCTTTTGCTATGCTCATAGTATTTCAATTTAAAAGAAAAATCCTGTAACAACTGGTATAAGTAAATTATGTAAGGCATGGGCAACAATCAGCGTTAGCAGGGTGCAGTGCTTAAACCTGTCCCTGCAAAGGCACCAATAGATGCCTATTATAGTTGTGACTACGATTTGAAGTGGGTTCCAATTAAGGATGTGGAACAACCCAAAAAGCACGGAAGATATAAGGATGGCAAACCACTTTGAATTGTTGATATCTTGAAGCTTTTTGAAAATATGTCCGCGGAAAATAATTTCTTCAACCAAGGCAACGCTTAGAAGAATCCGAACAAATTCCAAAACAACGGTTAGGGGGTTCATTTCTTGATGAAAGCCCATCTGGAAGCCAAATAGGCCAGGCAAAGCTATGAAAATAAACAACGAAACCGCCGCAACAGGCACACCAAGCAAAATTTGCATGGGGATATTTTCTTTGGAAAAGCCGATGTCTCCAAGGCCCTCTTTGTCGCGGCGCATAAAGAAAATTGTGGCCGCAAGCATCGGCCACCACGCCGCAGTCATCAAAATTAGCTGCATAGCAAGGGGGAAGCCTCGCGCTATCCCATTAACCCAGCCCACAAGCAAAAGCGCAACAAGGGTAAAGACAAAAACTATGGCAACTGTAAGGATATCTCTTCTTTTATTAGATTTTGTCACTTATTTGTCCCCCTGCCTGGATAAAATCTCCATCCGCTCTTCATGGCTGACAATTTTGTCTATCTGATGCAACATCCACCCATATCCAAACCCATCGGCAAACATGGCGTTTTTCACACCAAAATCCGGCATGTCATTTATGCCAAAAATCTCTTTGCAGCCGGCAGCGATGGCCGCATCAAAAGTCTTTTTGATATCAGGCACTGCAATGTTTAACCACATAGACTGAGGCTGTCCTTCCTGGGGCGCAAAAAGATGAAAATTAGGGTTTTCATTAAGCAAATGAAAACGTGTGCCATATATTGTAAACACTGCCTCGCTGCCCTGGGGCCCGGCATCCGTCACTTCCACGCGCACCACGTCAAAAATCTTTTCATAAAGCTCTAATGCCTTGATAGAATCCTTCACAACCATATCAATTTCTACGCCTGTAATCATCACTTTCCCCCTGTTAATGAACAGCAAGCTTGCTCGCTGCCCTTTGCTTGTTTAAAATATAGCTGGCACTTTCGGAAAAATCGCTGGCAATTGTCTCAATCCTCTCCTCTTGCGCACGTATCTTCATGTCTAGATCCAACACCTCATTAATGCTAAATTGCAGATGCCTTATTTTTTCTTCGTGTTTAGCACTTTCTTCTTCAAATTCGTCGGCAATACTGTCAAAAATACTTTGAAATACCTCATCGCAAGCCAGCACGTCATCAATTTGCTTTTGTTTTTCCTTGCTCATCTCCAAAAGAAACGCGTTTCTTTCATCCGAAGAGGTTGAAAGATACAGCGTTTCCTGGTTTTCGCTTATATTAAGCACAGCAACAAGTGCCCCATGCTTTTTATCCAAAATATCTTGAAGAAGGGTTAGCTTGGTTTCAAATCTCTCCTTCTCGTTAAGGCTGTAGTTCATTGTGTTCCTCCAACACTGTGATATATGCTTCTGTATATCTCACCGGCTTGCATCGTCATGGTGTTTATCTCAAAAAGCTCTTCAACTGTCACAAAGGCAAATCCTTGTTCTATCAAAATATCTATGGCCATGATGGCCGCCTCAATAGAGCTTTCATGGATATCGTGCAAAAGCACCACGCTGCCGTCAACGGCATGGTCTACAATATGGTCTCGCACCAGGGCTGCATTTCTAAAAGACCAATCCCTGGGGTCAACACTCCATAGCACTACAGACATATCCATTTCACGGGCAACCTCAAGCACAGCGGTATTTCGCGCGCCATAGGGCGGCCTAAGGGTTGTGGGCACTGTCCCCGTTATGGCCTCGATGCTTCGGTTTGTGCGGTATATCTCATCAATAATTCCTTGGCGGCTTATCCTGGTAAAAAACGGATGCCCAAAAGAATGGTTGCCTATAAGATGCCCTTCTTCGTACATCCTTGCCACAATGTGGGGGTGCCTATCTACTTCCATACCCAAAAGAAAGAAGGTTGCCCTCACATCTCTTGCATACAAAGCGTCCAGCAAAATCGGCGTTAGTGTGGGGTGGGGGCCATCGTCAAATGTGATGGCAATGTGGCCCACAAAGCTCTTTTCCTCTTCCTCAATATATCCTTCATTGATATAATTGTTATTATTTGTCGTTATATTATTCATAGCTATCTCGGCCTCTAAATGTGTAATGATATCTACAAAAATCTTTTGCCAGTTTGGAAAATTAAAGTTGTCTACATTGGGGGATGCGGGCACCTGGATAGTTGCGGATAGCTCTTCAATATGGGTTTCTCTGGGCTTGTCTTCATTTGTTATCATTGCCGCATCAAAGTGCGCCAAAACAAATCCCTTGCCGGCACATCCCACAAAAATAGCCGAAAATATTAACATATACAGCACAATTAAAGCTTTTTTCACAGGCAGCCCCCTAAGTTACGGTAGTATAACTATGGTTAATAAAAATATTTCCCGACACTTAATATAATTATACTGCATTCTTTTTAAATTTCAAGACCTTTTGGCAGCTATAAGAAAATTTAATATATCGTAACATTTTTAGCATATTTCTCTTGACATGCGCCACCAAACATGATAATATTATCTCGTGCCAAAAATTATGGCTTTTTTTAATATGTTCTTGAAATCAATTTTACTACAATGAGGTGGAGAAATGAGAACCAAAATCACACTAGCTTGTACAGAGTGCAAACAGCGCAATTACGAAACAAAAAAAGAGCGTAAAAACCACCCTGATAGGATGGAATTTAAAAAACATTGCAAATTTTGCAACAAGCACACACCACACAGAGAAACCAGATAACTTGTAGGGGCGAACTGCGTTCGCCCGATTAAAAAGGACGTGAAAAAATGGAAGAAAAGAAAAAAGAAGGCCGTTTTTCAGAATGGTTTAGCGGCATCATAGGCGAATTTAAGCGCATAACCTGGCCGGACCGTAAAACCCTTGTTAAAATGACTGTTACCGTTATCATCACAAGCGGCATCTTCGGCGGCATTATTGTAGCCTACGATTTTGTTTTAGGTGCCGGATACAACGGGCTTGTTGGGCTTGTTGACATGCTTAGATAGAACGGAATGAGGTGAAATATGACAGAAGTTGCCCCAAGGTGGTATGTGGTACACACCTATTCCGGCTATGAAAACAAGGTAAAGGCAAATTTGGAAAAGATTATCGAAAACAGGGGTATGCAGGAGCAAATTCTTGAGGTTTCCGTCCCAATTCAAAACGTAGTTGAAGTTAAAAACGGCGTGAAGAAGACGGTGGCCAAAAAGGTTTTTCCCGGCTATGTCCTCGTTTTTATGCATATGAATGACGAAACATGGTATGTCGTGCGTAACACCCGCGGCGTTACCAGCTTTGTGGGTCCCGGCAGCAAGCCCGTGCCCCTTTCTGAAGACGAAATACGCTTCATGGGCCTTATTGAGGACCTCGAAGAGGTGATAGATCTTGACGTGGGCGATGCCGTGCGTATTACAACAGGGCCTTTTGAGGATTCTGTCGGTACGGTAACAGAAGTAAACCAAGCCCGCAAGATGGTTGTTGTTTCTCTAACAATTTTTGGCAGAGAAACACCGGTTGAACTGGATTATATACAAATTGAAAAAATGGGTTAATACGTGGGAGGGCATGTGCCCGATATTACCACTTTAGGAGGAATATTTTATGGCAAAAAAAGTAACAGGCTTAATTAAATTTCAAATACCTGCGGGTAAAGCCACACCGGCACCGCCTGTTGGCCCGGCACTTGGCCAACACGGCGTAAACCTGATGGGCTTTTGTAAAGAATTTAACGAGCGTACATCAAGACAAGCGGGCCTTATCATTCCCGTTGTTATCACAGTTTACGCCGACAAAAGCTTCACCTTCATCACCAAAACACCGCCTGCGCCTGTTTTGTTGAAAAAAGCAGCGGGCTTGGAAAAAGCCAGCGGCGTGCCTAACAAAGAAAAAGTTGGCACAGTGACAGAAGCTCAAGTGAAAGAAATTGCGGAAACAAAAATGGCCGACCTTAACGCTGCCAGCCTAGAAACTGCCATGAGCATGATAAAAGGTACGGCGCGTAGCATGGGCCTTACAGTAGAAGGCTAAGGAGGAATATTTTATGAAGAACTTCTTACAATTTGCAATTCCATTTGTAATTGCTTTCGTTGCGGTTATAATAATTATGCAAGTTTTGTTCTAGACCATGCATGATGATTTGCCCACAGAAAATCAACGAGAATTGCAGCTGCTGCAAGAAAAAGCCAATAGAGCAGACCAGCTTCAAGACTTGTTGCTTAAATTAGACCGCAAGGCACAATGGCTGAGAGGGGCAACAATTGCTCTAAGCATAATAGTCTTAATAGGCGGTCTGGCTGCGTTTCGCGCAAACCACTATAACATTGTGCTTGCGCTAAACGGCATAACAGAAACCCACCGCCTAGGCGAGGATGTCGTAGTTACATTTGATGACCGTTGGTTTGGCAATAACAACGCAATGCGCTCGATACTTTGGCAAGAAGGCGATGAGATGGGCAATTTTGTTTCGTTGCGCCAAAACAGCTTGGGCTTTTGGTTTATAGCCAGCGAATATGGGGGTGTTTGGCGTACCGCTTCCGGCGGCGGACTTGTCACATGGCCTGTCCCCCTTTGGCAATTAAACCATTTTGACGACCCGCGATACGGACGCCACCGTCATAATTGGGCGACGATTACCATTCATCAGCGACATCTCGGAACAACTACTTCGATCTCCCCTTCTTGGGATTTTGGGCGGGTTGCATACTATCACAACACCAACGCAATAGCCCTAATAGAGCTTGATCACTCTCTTTTGCCAGACGGTATAACGGCAGATATACGGCAATGGGGTTCGTTTTATGTTATACAACTGGACATTGCTATTAGAGATTTTTGGCAACCTGAAATAACGCCATTGATTGAAGATTTGGTCAGGGATTTTGTTGAATAAGAAGGTCGTAAGTCATGACAAATGAGCGAGATTTACAAAGGTTGAAGGACGAGGCCGAAAGAGCAGACATTCGCCAGATCGCGGTGTCTAAATTAGACCGTCAGGTACGATGGCTGAAAAGGGCAGCAATTGCCCTAAGCATAATGGTTTTAATAGGCGGGCCGGCTATGTTTCGCGCAAACCACTACAACCTCGTGCTTTCGCTAAACGGCATAACAGAAACCTTTCGCCTGGGCGAAGATGGCACTGTCACCTATGTGGGCCACCTTTTGGGCAACCAAAACACAACACGCCTAATATTTTCTCAGCAAGGCAATGAAATGGGCGAATTTGTCCATCTTCGCCGAAACAGTTGGGGCTTTTGGTCAGTTTCCGGCAGAACAAATTGGCAGGTTGATTCCGGTGGCATTTTAACTACAGAAGTTAACTTTGCTGCGCCAAATTATTTTGATGAACAGTGGGCAGACGTCCCAACTTGGACATCAATTGCTTACTATCACAACACCAACGCAATTGCCCTAATTGAAATAGACCATAGCCTTTTGCCTACACATGTCACGGCAAGTCTGCGACAATGGGGCAACCATTACATTTTACAACTGGACAATATCGGAAGCTTTCTTGTCCCTGAAATAGAACAAATGATTAACGATATAGTCAAAGATTTTGTTGAATAAGAGGGCCATAAGCCATGACCCATGACGATTTGACCATAGAGAATAAGGCAGGCCATCTCCAAACTTTGGTGCTTAAATTAGACCGTCAGGCTCGATGGTTGAAAAGAGCTTTAATCGCTGTTAGTATCATTGTGCTATTGGGTGGATGGTATATGTTTCGCACCAACCATTATTATATTGCACTTGCCATAAATGGCCTTACAGAAACCCACAGATTTGGTGACGACGGCACTGTCAACTTTGGCGGCCGCTTTCTGGGCGAGGGCAACACAGTGCGCTTTATATTTTCTCAGCGTGGCGATGACATGGGCGAATTTGCGCGGCTTCGTCAAAACAGTTGGGGTTGGTGGTCGGTAGATCCCATATTAAATTGGCGTATAGATTCCGGTGGTATCTTAGTTACTGAGCGCATCTTTATTTCACCAAATTATTTTGAAGATGAATGGGTGGCGCGTTTTAACAGCTGGAGTTGGGCAGCATATTATCACAATGTAAATGCAACAGCTTTAATTGAGCTTGACCATAGCCTTCTGCCGGATTATGTTACGGCAACTTTGTATCAAAAGGGCAGAAGCTATGTTATACAACTGGACAATATTGCAATTTTTCAGTATTATGAGATAGAAGAAATGATAAATAATTTAGTCAGAGATTTTATTGAATAAAGTGGGAGGGAGTTTTCCCGCCAACACCACAAGGAGGAATTTTAAATGAAAAAAGGTAAAAAGTATCGTGAAAAGGCGGCTTTGATAGACCGTATGATGCAATATGACACCGTTGATGCCATTGATTTGGTGCAAAAGGTTTCTTATGCAAAATTTGATGAAACCGTTGAGGCCCATGTGCGCCTTGGCGTAGACAGCCGCCATGCTGATCAGCAAGTACGCGGCGCGGTTGTTTTGCCCCATGGTACGGGTAAAACCCAGCGCATCTTGGTATTTGCCAAAGGCGACAAGGCCAAAGAGGCCGAAGATGCCGGTGCCGATTTCGTTGGTGCTGAAGAGCTTATACCAAAAATCCAAAACGAAAACTGGTTTGAATATGATATTATCGTTGCAACCCCTGATATGATGGGTGTTGTAGGCCGCCTTGGTAAGATTTTGGGCCCGAAAGGCCTTATGCCTAACCCAAAATCTGGCACAGTTACCATGGACATCAAAAAAGCCGTGGACGACATCAAGGCCGGTAAAGTTGAATATCGCCTGGACAAAACAAACATTATACACGTGCCTCTGGGCAAGGTGTCTTTCGGCACAGAAAAGCTGGTTGAAAACTTTGAAACGCTGATGTCAGCTATCATCAAAGCCAAGCCATCCGCCGCAAAGGGACAATACCTGCGCAGCGTCTCCATATCACCTACCATGGGCCCGGGAATTAAAATCAACACAGCCAAGCTTACGTCATAATGTGCCCCCCTTTAGGTTTTTTGGGTCACAAGCACAAAATGTCTCCCGATGAGACAAGGGCGTTGGCATGTTGCGCCATTTTGGTGGTGCACAGCGAAGGTCACAAGGCAGTCATGTTACGCGACTTGCCCAAGCGCAAGGCAGATTACGCAAAGCAAGTGTTGTCGGAAAAATGGGATGTAACGGATTGGGGTAGTAGCATAACCTTGCTGGAGAAGCTCTCTAAATCAGAGAATGACAACCCCCTTGTTTCCGAAATTTTCGGCAACATCATCGAAGCTTCCCAATACGAAATTATCCGTGGCATCTTTACGCCCCTAAAGCAGGACAGCCTTTTGGGTTTGGACATCCCAAACTATTTTGGCCACCTGTGGAAGGTCTCAACAAACAAGGCCAATAGCGACATCGCCGCCTTTATGGATTTTTTGCACGGCGCGGAAGATGCAAACAAAACCTTCCACGGCATCACGGCATCAATGTTGCTAAATCGTATAAACAGCTGCATTTCAGGCTACGAGCAAGCCATGCGCTCTCTTACCGTTTCTGGCTATACCAGAGAGGAATTGACATCTATAAGCAATTTTTCTGCTTGGGATTTAGGCCGTTGCGGCTACATCGCAAAACTGGCCGCCACCGCGGGCTTCATAGATAATGCAACAGCATATCAATATATGATGACCGTCGGAAGCAGTGCTTACAAGACATATCGAAGCTGGAGACAGTTTTTAGCGGCGTATTTTATCGGACATAGTATCATTGACGGCAATGCCAAAGGCATCGAAGCCTTTGGCGAAACCATATCCTATCTACTAAAAGATAAAAAAAGCCCATATCAAAAATTTCCACTAAAATTTGCATAACAAATGCCCCCAAACGTTGGGGGCATTGTGTTTATCCGTTGCTTATACTAATCTAAGTTATACCAATATCCCACCAAAGCAGTAGCAAAAACTTGTCTTTTTGCACCAAGGACATCGTCAGCTTCTCCTTACGTGCCCTTATACTAATCTAAGTTAAAAATCATTGAAAGCTGCCCTGCAAAACTACTTGAATCGCTGTAGATTTCGCAGCTTGCTTTCAATGTTTTTAACGTAAGATTAGTATTAGGCACGCCGCGTCGTCGCTTCCTTGCCTTGATGCAAAAATCCTGCGTTTTTCTGTTACTGTTTTGGTGGGATATTGGTATAAAAATCATTGAAAGACTGCGCCGCGAAACGACTTGAAGCGTTGTCGCTTTCGCGGCTTGTTTTCAACGTTTTTAACGTAAGATTAGTATTACTTGCTTTCAAGCTCTGCCAGAGCAGTCTCCATAAATCCAATAACTTCCTTCGTATGCGGCTCGCAATGCCCTGACGCATAAATCTCAAAATCATATTGCTTATAGGCTTCAATTATATTACAAAAGCTTACAGTATCTTCCTGCTTCCCCCAATAATACGCCTTCCCGTCTGCCACCCCAAAGTTGTCCCCGGCGTGCAAAACCTTGTCCACAGCATCATACACGGTGATGCTATCCTCTGTATGCCCGGGCGTATGGAAAATTGTGATGCCATCTTCCGGAAAATGCATAACGCCCTCAAACAGCAAATTTGGCGGAAATTTGCGCACCTCGCCGGTAAAATATTGGCCAGCATCCTTAGCCCGTTGCACCTGCATATCCCAATTTTTCTCCATAAGTTCATAACAAAGCTTGTGGGCCACTATCGTGCTGCCTTCAAGCACCCAATTGCCCCCGGTATGGTCCCAATCGTGATGGGTATTAATAACAACTATTGGCTTTGGGTCATCCCCAATATATTCCAGCATAGCATCAACACAGTCTCGCCCAATGCCGGTATCAATGATAAAATTATGCTTAACACCAAGTATAACACCCATATACACATCAGCATCGGCATTTTCCTTTGTGCAAAACAAAATATTGCGGTCACTTATTTTCTTTATCTGCATAATATCCTCCTAAAAATAAAAAATCCTTTTCTGCACGGAAAAGGACCACAAGCAAAAGCAAGTATGCTTATTAATCCAACTCCATCACAAATCAAACCATAGAAAGCCATGGCCTTGCTAACTATTTGCATTGGTAAATTGGATTAATAAAAGATCGGCCCCACCCCTTTCGCTTTAGTATTCGCATTATACCATGGTATGTACCAGATAGTCAATAAAATTTCAAAGAATCATACAAGAAAAAATATTGCAATTGTATTGCAGAAGTTGCCATGGCGTGTTACAATAAAGGATGGATTTTTTGCAAGGATGGTGGTGTAACATGGAAAAATTTCGTTTAATATCAGATTTTGCCCCCACAGGCGACCAGCCCGAGGCCATAGACGCCTTGGTGGCCGGCTTTGAAGGCGGCAATAAGTTTGCTACGCTGCTAGGCGTTACAGGAAGCGGCAAAACCTTCACCGTGGCCAATATTATACAGCGTCTCCAACGCCCCACCATCGTCATGGCCCATAACAAGACGCTGGCGGCGCAGCTTTACAATGAATTTAAAGAATTTTTCCCGCACAACGCCGTGGAATATTTTGTTAGTTATTATGATTATTACCAGCCCGAGGCCTATGTGCCTTCGTCTGACACATATATCGAAAAAGACAGCAGCATCAATGATGAAATTGACAAACTGCGCCACAGCGCCACAGCCGCCATCGCGGAGAGGCGCGACGTTGTCATCATCGCCTCTGTTTCCTGTATTTACGGCCTTGGCAGCCCGATAGACTATAAAAACCTAGTAATTTCCCTGCGCCCCGGCCAAATGCGCGACCGTGACGAGCTTTTGCGCCGCCTTGTGGACATACAATATAATCGAAACGACCTCAACTTCCAGCGCGGCACCTTCCGCGTGCGCGGCGATGTGGTGGTGATTTTCCCCGCAAATTCTGATGGCATGGCCTATCGCGTAGAATTTTTTGGCGATGAAATAGAGCGTATCAACGAAATCGACAGCCTTACAGGCGAAATTACCGCCGCACGCACCCATATTTCAATTTTCCCCGCGTCCCATTATGTTACAACCAAAGAAAATCTAGAGCGCGCCATTGCCGACATTGAAGAAGAGCTGGCAGGGCATATCACCTATCTAAAAGGGCAGGACAGGCTTCTGGAAGCCCAGCGCATTGCCCAGCGCACCCGTTACGACATTGAAATGATGCGCGAAATGGGCTTTTGCAGCGGCATCGAAAACTACAGCCGCCACCTCGTGGGCGGCAAAGCCGGCGACCCACCTCATACCTTGCTGGACTACTTCCCCGACGACTTTCTAATCGTCGTGGACGAAAGCCATGTCACCCTACCCCAGTTTCGCGGCATGTACCTAGGCGATAGAAGCCGCAAAGAAACCCTGGTAGATCACGGCTTCCGCCTGCCATCCGCTATGGACAACCGCCCTCTGCGCTTTGACGAATTTGAAGGCAAAATACAGCAAATGCTATTTGTTTCCGCCACGCCATCGGTATACGAGCGTGAAAACGGCCAGCTGCTGGCAGAACAAATTATACGCCCAACAGGCCTTGTAGACCCCATCATCGACGTGCGCCCAATAAACGGCCAAATTGACGACCTAATGAACGAAATCCGCAAAGTGACAGAAGCCGGCCGTAAAGTCCTGATAACCACTCTCACAAAACGCATGGCCGAAGACTTGACAGACTACCTTAAAACCAGCGGCATTGCCGTACGCTATCTGCATTCCGACATCAAAACCTTAGAGCGTCTGGAAATTATCCGCGACTTACGCATGGATGTTTTCGACGTCCTAGTAGGCATAAACCTTCTGCGCGAAGGGCTGGACATACCCGAAGTAGCCCTTGTCGCTATCTTGGACGCCGACAAAGAGGGCTACCTTCGCAGCGAAACCTCCCTGGTGCAAACCGTGGGCCGCGCGGCCCGCAACGCCGACGGCCGCGTCATCATGTACGCCGACCGCATGACAAAATCCATGCATTACGCCATCAGCGAAACCAACCGCCGCCGCAACATCCAGATGGAATACAACGAGCGCAACGGCATAACCCCCCAAACCATCACAAAAAAGGTACACGACATCATACAAGCCACAATCTCCGTGGACGACACGAAGAAGAAAGGGCCAAAACTGGACAAAGACCCCGAAAGCATGAGCCGCGAAGAGCTTATAGCCCATATCAAAGGCATAGAAAAAGACATGAAGCAGGCCGCAATGGACTTGCATTTCGAGCGTGCGGCGCAGCTGCGCGACAAGCTGTTTAAGATGAAGAAACTGCTGTAAAAAGGAGAATATCATGCTAAAATTGCAAGGAGAGAGAATATATCTGGCGGCCCTGGAGCGTGAAGACTGGAAAAAGCTCCATCTAAATATGGAATATGACTTTGATAATCCCACAGAGACAGTTGGCTTTGGTCTCTCAGTGGAGCAAGCAGAGGCGCGGTTTGAAGAGATTCAAAAGAAGGTCAAAAAAGGTATCCACGTGTACTTGGGAGTATTTTTGAATGACGGCGAAGTTATCGGCGATGTCGTGTTGCAACGTATTGACAAAACCAATCGCTCCTGCTCATTGGGAATGGGCTTTGCCAAGGCTCAGCACCGCAATACGGGCTATGGCACCGAAGCCGCAAAGCTGGCCCTAAGATATGGCTTCCACAACCTAGGCCTAGAGCGCATCTGGGCTTCCACATACGAAATTAACACATCCGCCCAAAAACTTATGGAGAAAACCGGCTTCACCCTGGAAGGCGTACACCGCAAAGCAGTATATTTCTGTGGCAGGCGCGTTGACGAACACTATTACGGCATATTAAAAGACGAATTCGAGGCTAACAGAAAATGAACATACCATATCCAGGCAGCTTCGCTTTCGTGCAAATACTCGGAATAATCACCCTCATCCTATTCGTCATCTCCGTGCAGCAACGCAAAAAAGAAAATTTCCTCTTGTTCCAAATAGCCGGAACATTGTTGTTCATCTTGCAATATGTACTAACGGGCAGCTACACAGCCGCAATATTGTTTACAATAGTCCTCATCCGCGGCCTGGTGTTTTTCTACTATAAGAAGAAAGGCCTAAAGCCATCCCGTGCAGTGTTAATCATATTTCTGACTGCCCTAGGCATTTCCACCATCATTTCGTGGCAAAACATCCTAAGCATCATGCCGCTTATAGCCACAGCCGCAAAAACCTGGGGCACCTGGCAAGACAACATGGGCCACACCCGCAAAACATCCCTGCTTGCCCAAAGCAGCATGATTATTTATAACCTATCGGCCCATATATACACAGGGGCGTTGACAGAGGCCTGCAACTTAGTATCAACCATAATCGCCATTAAGCGATACGACTTTTACAAAGAAAAACCTTAGCGAAAGAGGGAAAACAAGTGTCGAAAAACAAAATTGTGATAAAGGGCGCAAGAGAAAACAATTTGAAAAACATAGATTTAGAGATACCACGGGATGCGCTGGTGGTGCTGACGGGGGTTTCGGGCAGCGGCAAAAGTAGCCTGGCCTTTGAGACGCTGTATGCCGAAGGGCAACGGCGTTATATGGAAAGCCTTTCCAGCTATGCGCGCCAATTCCTAGGGCAGATGGAAAAGCCCGATGTAGATTCGATAGAGGGCTTGTCGCCTGCCATATCCATAGACCAAAAGAGCACAAACCAAAACCCCCGCTCTACCGTAGGCACGGTTACAGAAATTTACGATTATCTGCGCCTGCTTTTCGCCCGCGTAGGCATCCCCCATTGCCCAAAATGCGGCAGGGAGATTACGAAACAAACCGTAGACCAAATTGTTGACCAAATTATGGAGCTTGCCGAGGGCACGCGCTTGCAGCTGCTGGCCCCTGTGGTGCGCGCCCGTAAAGGCGAGCATACCAAGCTACTGGACGACGCCAAACGCAGTGGCTACACCCGCGTGCGCGTAAACGGCATAGTACAAGAACTTGCCGACGAAATAAAGTTGGACAAAAACAAGCGCCACAGCATTGAAATTGTAGTGGACAGGCTTGTGGTAAAAGATGGCGTGCAAAAGCGGCTTTCAGAATCCGTCGAGACCGTAATGGGCCTTACGGACGGCATTTTGCTCGTGGACGTTAATGGCGAGCGCGACCTCAGCTTCTCCCAAAACTTCTCCTGCCCGAACCACGGCATAAGCTTACCCGAAATAGAGCCCCGGATGTTTTCCTTTAATAATCCCCAAGGTGCCTGCCCCGAATGCAGCGGCCTTGGCTTTAAAATGGAATTTGACCCCGATTTGATAGTGCCAAATCCCGATCTTTCCATCGCCGGCGGCGCAATTGTCGCCCCCGGCTTTAACCAGGCAGGCAATTCCGGCAGTTGGGGCGGCAATGTACTGGCCCATTTGGCAAAGCATTACAACTTCAACCTCAATATCCCATTTAAGAAACTTGGGCTGGAGACGCGCCGCATCATCCTTTACGGAAACGACGGCGAGGCCTTCCCCACACAATATAAAGGCGTGGACGGCCAGCCCAGGGTGTTTATGCACCATTGGGAAGGCATCATCCCCGCCCTTGCGCGCCGCTATAAAGAGACAGGCAGCGATT
Source organism: Defluviitaleaceae bacterium (assembly GCA_009781625.1). GTDB lineage: Bacteria > Bacillota > Clostridia > Lachnospirales > WRAX01 > WRBK01. The sequence goes on from WQVI01000001.1 coordinate 21,348, forward strand.
GGAGCAAGCAGCATTACGAAGGCTTTATCACCAATATCGAATGTGACGCCTGCCATGGCAAGCGTCTTCGCGAGGAGATGCTGGCAGTGACGGTGGGCGGCACAAATATCGCCGACATATCTACCATGCCTGTTGCGCGCCTTAGCCAATTTTTCAACGAGCTGCGGCTTTCCCCAATGCACACCACCATCGCAGAGCGTATCTTGAAAGAAATTAAGGCCCGCGCCGGCTTTTTGGTGGATGTTGGCCTGGATTATTTGACGCTGGCACGCGCTGCGGGCACCCTTTCAGGCGGCGAGGCCCAGCGCATACGCCTTGCAACCCAGATAGGCAGCGGCCTTGTGGGCGTTGTGTATATTTTGGACGAGCCCAGCATAGGCCTGCACCAGCGCGACAACGACAAGCTGCTAAAGACGCTGAAACACCTGCGAGACCTGGGCAATACCCTCATCGTGGTGGAGCACGACGAGGACACCATGCGAGAAAGCGACCATATAGTGGACATCGGCCCCGGTGCTGGCGCATATGGCGGCGAGGTAGTATTTAACGGCACCGTGGAAGATATATTAACCGCCGACACCGTAACGGGTGAGTACATGAGCGGTCGCAAGAAAATTGATGTTCCAAAGGAGCGCAGGAAGGAAAACGGCAAGAAACTGTCAATAATTGGTGCCTGCGAAAATAACCTAAAAAATGTGGATGTAGAAATTCCTCTGGGGATTTTTGTCTGCATCACCGGTGTGTCGGGCAGCGGCAAGTCCAGCCTTATCAACGAAATTTTGTACAAGCGCTTGGCGCGAGACCTTAACCGCGCGAAAATCAAGCCCGGTAAGCACGAAGACATCAGCGGACAAGAGCATCTGGATAAAATTATCAACATAGACCAAAGCCCCATAGGCCGCACGCCACGAAGTAATCCCGCCACATACACGGGCTTATTTGACCTTGTGCGCGACCTTTTTTCAGCAACGCCGGAAGCTAAGGTGCGCGGTTATCAAAAGGGACGCTTTAGCTTTAACGTAAAGGGCGGCCGCTGCGAGGCCTGCAATGGCGACGGCATGATAAAAATTGAAATGCACTTTTTGCCCGACATCCACGTGCCTTGCGAAATTTGCCATGGCAAGCGATATAACCGCGAGACGCTGGAAGTGCGCTACAAAGACAAGAATATCGCCGACGTGCTGGACATGACTGTGGACGAAGCCCTAACATTTTTTGAGAACCTACCCCGCCTGCGCGAAAAAATACAGACGCTACACGACGTGGGTCTGTCCTATGTGAAGCTTGGCCAATCCTCCACCACCCTTTCAGGCGGCGAGGCCCAGCGCGTAAAGCTGGCCACAGAGCTTTCCCGCCGCAACACAGGCAAAACCATTTATGTGCTGGACGAGCCCACAACAGGCCTGCATATGGCTGATGTCCACAAACTGGTAGACATTTTGCAAAAACTAACGGACGGCGGCAACACCGTCGTTGTAATAGAGCATAACCTAGACGTCATCAAAACAGCAGACTATATCATAGACTTAGGCCCAGAAGGCGGCGATGGCGGCGGCATGGTAGTAGCCAGCGGCACGCCGGAGCAAGTGGCAAAAAGCAAAAAATCCTACACAGGCCATTACCTGAAGAAGGCCCTGAAGCGCAAATAGGGCGGCTTGCAGACGCCCATAAATAAGGAGAACGCAGACCATGGAAACCAAGCCCCTATTTTGGAACGACTGTTACACGCACGAATTTCAAGCCACTATCCTTGAAATCCGCACCAACTTCATAATCCTAAACGAAACCTACTTCTACCCCCAAGGCGGCGGACAGCCCGGCGACGTAGGCAACATCGCAGGCATCGCCATAATCGACACAAAAAAGTCCGATGGCAAAATTCTCCATTATTTTGACGGCGAATGTAACCTCACCGCTGGCCAAACCGTGCAATGCGCCCTAGATTGGCCGCGCCGCTATACCCATATGCGCATACATGCCGCATCACATGTAATGGAATATTTCTTGCACGAGACTTGCGAAGGCCTAAAGTTTCTTAGCTCGTTTATTTCTGGCGGCAAAGATACAAGTGCATACGAAGTTGCAGAAGCCATAACGGCGGAGCATATTACCATCATAGAAGAGAAGACAAATGCTTTTATCAAAGAAAACCACGAGATATTTTTATATGCGGATGAGGCCAAGCCAAGCTATCGTTACTGGAAATGCGGAGAAATTACCTATCCTTGTGGCGGCACGCATCCTAGAAATACATCGGAAATTGGGGAAATAGCACTAAAAGTAAAGGGTCAAGCCAGTTTGGGCAAGCAAAAAATTGTCACCACACTAGGAGATTTGATATGAACGACGATTTAAAGCTACACTATGAAGAAAATTACGAAGAAGACGGCCGCCTGCGCCGCAGCTACGGTCATTCTATTGAATTTCTAACTACGATACATTATTTTGACAAGATTTTGCCGCCAAGCAGCCGCATTTTGGATATGTGCGCCGGTGGCGGCGAATATGCCTTCCATTTGGCAAATCGGGGCCATAAAGTCTTTGCCTGCGATTTGCTGGAAAAGCATGTCAATATCATGCGCGCCAAGCTGGATGCAAACAAACTAATCGGCATAGAAGCCGCCAATGCTCTGGATTTATCACGCTTTGATACGGGCAGCTTTGACGTGGTGCTATGTATGGGCGCGCTGTATCATTTGTTTGACCCCACAGAGCGCGAAAAGTGCATAACAGAATCCCTGCGAGTACTCAAAAACGGCGGCATCTTCGCCTTTGCCTACATAAATCGCAACGGTGCATACATAGCCGACTTTTCCCGCGAAACCTATCCCATGGATACCTTGGCCGAAGTGATGAAAACCGGCAAAAGCGGCGTGTTTTACGGGATGAACTTCGGCGAGGTTGATGCGCTGGTGGCCAAATTTCCAATAGAGAAAATTGCCAACATAGGCACCAACGGCCTTCGTTATCCCTTGGCCTACAGAATAGATTCTGCTACAAATGACGAATTTGAAGCATATATGCAATACCATTTGGCTACCTGTGAAGAGCCGTCCATCATCGGCCACAGCCCTAATGGTCTGTGGCTTGGCAAAAAGTATTGAAAATAGGGGGATAATATGATATTATCAGGTTTAGAGATTGCAAAAAAGGCAGCCGAAGGCAAGGAAATTATCATACGCCCTTTTGCTCCCGAAAAAGTTGGACCAAACAGCTATGATTTGCGACTGGCAGACACATTAATTATCTACGAAGACGATATTTTGGATATGCGGCAGGCGGGCAAAACAAAAGAAATCATCATCCCCGAAGAAGGCTATGTTTTGCAGCCCGGCACCCTATATCTTGGCCGCACTCTGGAATATACAGAAACCTACGGCTATGTGCCTATGCTTGAAGGACGCAGCAGCATGGGCCGCCTTGGCATCAGCATCCACATTACCGCGGGCTTTGGCGACGTTGGCTTTAAGGGCTTTTGGACGCTGGAGATACACTGTCTGCATCCCGTGCGCATTTACGCGGGAGAGCGCATTTGCCAGATATATTACCATAAAATCGAGGGTGACTATATACCCTATCAAGGCAAATATCAGGATAACACAGGCATACAAGCCAGCATGAAGTATAAGGATAGGTGATATGCCATGAAGGGCGCGAAGGTTGGCTTTTTCGCCAAAATGGTGGGTTGGATAAACAAATCGTATCCCTCTAAGAAAGAAGATGTGGTTGCACGCAAAAGCCGCTTTGAGGGCTTTTTAAACCACGGCAAAAAAGAGGGCAAAACAGGGGTGGTTATCGCCGTAAACCTTTGTGACGAGGCCCTGGACATTGTATCCGACCGCATAGCGCTGATAAAACGTCTTGAAGCATTGGAAGAGCGCATGGCCGAAGTGGAATGCTATGCAGAGCTGACGGTCGAAGAGGCGGATAACCTAAAAGATTTGCTGGATAGCTACGCTACGTCGGCAAAAGAATCTAATGAGATAAAATACCAGCTAACAACTTTTGACAAAGACCTTGCACGCATGGAGCATCTAGGCAAAGACGCCCGGCAGGACTTGCCCGAGATAAAATTTGCAGAAGAGCGCAGGCGCATCTTCAAGCAGGATATAGACCACATCGAGGCCGAAAAAATTGCTTTGGAACACGAGGGCGAAAGGCTGAAAAACGCTGTAGACTTCATATATAAATTTTCCGTAGCCATGATAGTTTTCTTTGGCGGCCTAATGTTGATAACAGTGGCCTTGCACGTCTTTCGAGATGCACAGGTGATGCTGACACTTGCTATCCTGTTGGCCGTTGTCATCATCCTTTCGGCCATGATATATGTCCTGCGCCGCCGCCTAAAACACGAACTACACCTCAATTCCAAAAAACAGGCTCGCGCAGTAGAGCTTTTAAGCAAGAAAGGCGCCGTTTACGCCCACTTTACGAATTATCTAAATTACGAATATAAAAGGTTTCACGTGGATGACAGCGAAATGTTGTCCGAGAATCTAACTGACTATGAAAATTACAAAAACTCCATAAAGCGGCTGGGCAATTTACAGGATATCATGTCTCAAGCCGAGGTGGCAATCGACCTTTTCCTCAAAGACAAAGGTATTGATATTAAATTTTCATCTATAGAAAATTTTGCCGCCACCCTAAATTTGGATGACAAAAAGCAATTTTATGAAGAGCTGTATCATGACAAAGGCCTCGTAGAAATGAGCCTTGCAGACCTTGACGCACGAAGCTCGCGAATATGGGACACTTTGATGGACCTGCACGCCATAGGAAGTCGCGATACGGACATCATAGGCCAAATAATAGAAAGTTACACGGAAAAAGCAGAACGCATCCTTGATATGGATAGAGCCGAAGGCACTACAGCAATGGATGCGATGGAGGAAGGTCAATGAAAAAAGAGCTGGAAAGCAAATACAACCCAAAAACCGTTGAGGACAGGCTTTATGCCCAATGGCTTGCCCGCGGCTATTTTCACGCCGAGGTGGATGAAAGCAAAGAGCCATACACCATCATGATACCGCCGCCAAATATCACAAGTCAGCTGCATTTGGGCCACGCCTTTGAAGCGACATTAATTGACATTTTGATACGCTTCAAGCGTATGCAAGGCTATAACGCGCTGTGGATGCCTGGTACAGACCACGCCGCCATTGCCACTGAAGTAAAAATTGTGGAAGATATGGCGAAGGATGGTGTCACAAAGTCCGACCTTGGGCGTGATGGCTTTATGGAGCGCGCATGGGAATGGTATGACAAATATGGGTCTACCATAATTAACCAACTGAAAAAAATGGGTAGTAGCTGCGACTGGGAGCGTACACGCTTTACCATGGATGAAGGCCTATCTGATGCGGTTTTGGAAGTTTTCGTGCGCCTATATGAAAAAGGCCTCATCTATCGCGGCGAAAGGCTGGTAAACTGGTGTACACAGTGTAAAACCAGCATCTCTGATGCCGAAGTGGAGCACGATGAAAAGCAGGGTGGCTTTTGGCATTTTAAATATCCCGTAAAGGACATGCCTGATACCTTCGTGCAGTTTGCAACAACCCGGCCAGAAACCATGCTTGGCGACGTTGCCATCGCCGTAAACCCTGATGACGAGCGTTATGCACACCTTATCGGCAAAACTGCCGTTATGCCTATATTAGGCCGCGAAATGCCCATAATCGCCGACAGTTACGTAAAAACAGACTTTGGCACGGGCATGGTGAAAATTACTCCCGCCCATGATTTTAATGACTTTGAAATTGGCACGCGACACAGCCTGCCAAATATTAACATAATGAATGACGATGGTACCATCAATGAAAATGGCGGAGCCTATACAGGGCTTGACCGCTACGCCGCCAGAAAACAGATTGTAGCCGAAATGGACGGCCTTGGGCTTTTTGTAAAAAAAGAGGATATCACACATTCTGTTGGTGCCCATGACCGTTGCCACACCGTGGTAGAGCCCCTTATCAAGCTTCAATGGTTTGTGGCCATGGAAACCCTTGCAAAGCCCGCGCTGGATGCCTACAAAAATAATGAGCTGCGCGTGATACCTCCGCGTTTCGGCAAAGTCTACTCCCATTGGCTGGAAAATATTAGAGATTGGTGCATTTCGCGCCAACTGTGGTGGGGCCATCGCATCCCTGCCTATTACTGTAACTGCGGTGAAATTGTCGTTGCAAAGTCCACACCGAATAAATGCCCAAAGTGTAGCGGCACAAACTTCACACAAGACGAAGATAGCTTGGACACTTGGTTTTCATCGGCGCTATGGCCATTTTCCACGCTGGGATGGCCAAAGCAAACCGAAGAGCTAAAATACTTCTACCCAACAAATGTTCTTACCTGTGGCTACGAAATCCTGTTTTTCTGGGTTATACGCATGGTGTTCTCCGGACTGGAATTTATGGGAGAGCTACCTTTCAAAGATGTCTACATTCACGGCATTATGCGGGATGAGCAAGGGCGCAAAATGAGCAAATCTCTCGGAAACGGCATAGACCCCCTGGAGGTTATTGAAACATACGGTGCCGATGCCCTGCGCTTTTCGCTGGCTACAGGCAACAGCCCCGGTAACGACCTGCGCTTTTACACCGAAAAGGTGGAAGCCAGCCGCAACTTCCTTAACAAAATTTGGAATAGCACCCGCTTTATCATGATGAATTTGGGTGATGAGGTGCCAACAGTTGATATCACAGACCTTACAGCCGCTGATAGATGGATAGTGTCGCTGTCAAACCGCCTTGTAGCTGATGTCACCCAAAATATAGATAACTACGAGCTTGGAATGGCCGCCGATAAAGTCCATAGCTTTATGTGGGACGAATTTTGCGATTGGTATATTGAAATGGCCAAGCCACGCCTATATGGTGATGACGACGGCACGCGCAATGCCGCGCTATGGACACTGACCCATGTGCTGACATGCGGCCTAAAGCTGCTGCACCCCTTTATCCCCTTTATCACCGAGGAAGTGTATACCACTTTGGGTGCAGGCGACAGTATCATGATTTCAGAATGGCCAAAATACGAAGAAAAGTACAATTTTGCCGCCGAAGAGGCCCAGGTAGAAAGCATCAAAGAAGCCGTGCGTGCCATCCGCAATGTACGCGCCAACATGAATGTACCCCCATCGCGCCGCGCTAAAGTATTTGTGGTGTCAGATAGCGATGCTACACGCCAGATTTTTGAAAGTGGTGCAAAATATGTTATGGCTTTGGCATCGGCGGCCGAGGTTATCGTCCAAGCTGACAAGGCTGGCATAGAAAACAACGCCGTGTCCATCGTAGTGCCCGGTGCTGAAATTTTCATACCTTTTGCAGACTTGGTGGACATCGAGAAGGAAAAGGAAAGGCTTGCCAAAGAAGCAGACAAACTAACAAAAGAAGTAGAGCGCGTGGCAGCAAAGCTGAATAATCCCGGCTTTGTGGACAAGGCGCCGCAAAAGGTTGTTGATGAGGAGAAAGAGAAAGAGAAGAAATATAGGGAAATGCTAGCGGCAGTGGAAAAGCAATTAGCAGCTTTATAAGTAATGTCGGGTAAACCCGACTAAAAGTAACGACTACAAGTCAAACGTATGGGTTGTACCCTTCACTTCCAGTCGGGTTTACCCGACATCACCCATCAAGGAGGCATATATGAAAGTTCCAATTTCTTGGCTAAAAGACTATGTTGAAATAAGCTGCGACACTGCCACGCTGGCCGACAAAATGACCATGAGCGGCAGCAAAGTCGAAGCAATAGAGCATCTGGGCGCCGACATCACCGGCGTTGTGGTGGGCAAAATCGCGAAAATAGCACCCCACCCTAATGCTGACAAGCTTGTCATCACAACCGTGGACGTAGGTGTTACAGAGCCCGTGCAGATAGTCACAGGTGCCACCAACCTCACAGAAGGCGACTACATCCCTGTTGCCCTGCATGGCGCAAACCTGGCTGACGGCTTAAAAATAAAGAAGGGTAAGATACGCGGCGAAGTGTCCGAAGGGATGCTGTGCTCTATTGAAGAGATGGGCTCAACCCGCGCGGATTACCCCGAGGCTCCCGAGGACGGCATCTATATCTTTGCAGAGCCACAACCCCTTGGTGCAGATGCCCGCCCAATTTTGGGACTTTTGGACGATGTACTGGAATTTGAAATTACTTCCAACCGCCCGGACTGCTTTTCCGTAATTGGCCTGGCCAGGGAAGCGTCTGCGACGCTTAATGTTGAATTAGGAATGATGAATTATGAATTGAAGGAAGAAGGCAGCGGTGTTGCGCGGCATTTGATTGATGTGGAGATTGCAAATGCAGAGCTTTGCCCGAGATATATCGCCCGCATTGTGCAAAATGTGAAAATTGGGCCTTCGCCCCAGTGGCTGCGTCGTCGCCTTATCGCTTGCGGCTTGCGGCCTGTTAACAACATCGTTGACATCACAAATTATGTTATGCTGGAATATGGCCAGCCCATGCACGCCTTTGATATCGGCGCAATTGAGGGCCATATCATTGTGCGCAACGCCGAAGAGGGAGAAAAAATAACCACGCTGGATGGTGAAGAGCGCACGCTTGACGCTGATATGCTGGTAATTGCCGACACAAAAAAAGCCGTGGGCATCGCTGGCGTGATGGGTGGCGAATTTTCCAAGATAACGGATGACACAACTACTATTTTGTTTGAATCCGCCAACTTTAGCGGCCCAAACATACGCCAAACGGCCAAGAGGCTTGGCGTGCGTACAGATTCTTCCGCTAAATACGAAAAGGGTCTGGACCCCAATTTGGCGTTGCTTTGCGTAAATCGCGCCTGTGCGCTGGTGGAAGAGCTAGCCTGCGGCGACGTTGTGCCTGAAATGGTAGACCGCTACCCAAACCCGCGCACAAAGGGCGAAGTGCCTTTTACAACAGAGCAAATTAACACCCATTTGGGCCTTAACCTTACTTGTGCAGAAATGGACGATATTTTCGCGCGGCTGGGCATAACAGTTGAAAACAATGTGGCCACGGTGCCAACCTATCGCCATGACCTTCAAATTTGGCAGGACTTGTCAGAAGAAGTGGCCCGCCTTTACGGTTACGACAATATCCCTACGGTGGTTGCATCGTCGTCCAATGTGGGCAAGAAAAGTGACACGCAAATGATGGAAGATGCTCTGGTAGACATCATGGTGACGCAGGGCTATTGCCAGGCATTGACCTATGCCTTCGAGAGCCCCAAAGTTTTTGATAAGCTACAATTTGAAGCAGATTCACCTCTACGCAATGCCGTGCGCATCACAAATCCCTTGGGCGAGGATACCAGCATAATGCGCACCACCATGCTAAATTCTATGCTAACATCCCTTGGTGCAAACTACGCCAAGCGCAACAACGAAGCCGCACTGTTTGAGTTAGCTAAAATTTACCATCCGGTGGAGTCCCCAACGGACTTGCCTGATGAAAAAAAGATTTTGATGATAGGATATTACGGCGACGCGGGCTTTTTCCATGTGAAGGGCCTTGTGGAAGCCGTTGCAGAAAGATTCGGCATTGCCCAACAGCACTTTGCCGCCGAAAAGTCTCTGCCATTTTTCCATCCGGGCCGCTGTGGCCAGCTTTTTGCAAATGAAGAGCTTCTGGCAACCTTCGGGCAAGTACATCCCGCCGTAGCCGAAGCCTACGAAATTGGCCGCGAAGCCTATCTGGCATATTTCTACGTGGATACCCTTTTTGCCCACGCAAATATGGCCATAACATATGCCCCGCTGGCGCGCTATCCTGAAATTTCCCGCGACATCGCCATTGTGGTGGAAAATCGCATAATAAATGGCGACCTCATGGCCATCATCAAGAAAAATGGCGGCAAATATCTTCGCAGCCTCACATTGTTTGATGTTTACGAGGGCAAAAATGTCCCAGAGGACACAAAATCCATGGCTTACAGCCTTGTTTTCCGCGCTGATGACAGGACATTAACAGACGAAGAAATTGCCAAAACCATGACGAAAATTGTGACAGCATTGCAAGATGCCTACGGCGCACAGCTGCGCGGCTAAGCCAAGGAAGACTAGGGCCTGTTCCCACTATAAGAAAATGCAGATTTGCGAGGCGATTTTTCGCCAGGCAAGGAGCCGACGACGACGCGTGTCTAGAGACACGCTAGGAGAAGGCGACGCAGAATGGCGGAAACATCGACCGCAAATGTGCGTTTTCGTTAGTGGGAACAGGCCCTAGCATATGAACTAAAAGGGTGTGGGGCAAATAAAATCCACTAAATTAAAAAAGCTTATCTTCATTGCATTAGGGTTTTTCTTCGTAGGGTTAGGGGCTATCGGCATCATTATGCCCCTTTTGCCCACCACCCCCTTTATGCTTTTAGCCGCCATACTATTTTCCAAAAGCAGCCAGCGTTTTCACAAATGGCTGCTAAAAAACCGCCTTTTCGGCCCATATATCAGGCATTACGAAAACGGCACCGGCGTGCCAAGGTCATTAAAAATAAGAACCCTTATCTTCCTTTGGGTGGGCCTTATCTCTTCCGCCATCTTGCTTAACACACCGTGGGTGTATTTTTTGCTGTTGGCAGTAGGCATTGGGGTTACAACGCATATCGTGCTAATTAAGAGAAGGGTCATTTAGTACTTTTTGAATTTTTGATTTTGAAATTAAATAGACATCACCCATAACCTCAAGCTGCCCATCTTTTACCCGCATGGTGCTTTCTTCACATGCCACATACACGTCAATTTCCTCAGATAGAGGTATCAGATAGTTTTTGGTATGTGCTTGTTGTGCCAAAGTTTCAAGGGTGCATACAGCATGAGATTGAAGCGCGAAATTGTCAAGCCCAAGCCCGTTAAAAATTTCGGCAGGCTCTCTGTTGTTGTCGTCAATATACTTTCCATAAGCAAATTTTGCGCACATGTTCATGCCGCCGGCACTTGCCCCCATTATGACGGTGGCGCGGCTTTGCTTGATAACATCCGATATTTCATATTCTTTTATAAAGGCATGAAGCCGGTCGCAATAGCCGCCATGCAAGAGGATGGCAGAGGCATTTGTCAGCAATTTATGCGCTTCTTCTTTGCTAACGCGATAGTCGATAGAATGGTAATTTTCAAACACAACACCGGCAGCCTCAAACCATTTGTTTTTCGTAAAATCCAGCCATTCGTCATTTGTCTTATGTTCCGCCGGGGATGTGTAAATTATTGCAAGGGATTTTTTGTCAGGCATGTCATTGTTAAGCATCTGCCCAACCTCTTTGGGCATCGTACCATTAAACCAACCAAAATAATAATGAGTTTTTTTCATAAAGTCACCTTCCATTCGATATTCATTCTCAATTTTTTTCATCAATCCATCGTCCAGCCCCAAAAACCTGCAAATTTTCAGCGCGTCCTTTGGGATGGGGTCGTTTGCGCGGGCTTGGATGAGGCGATAATCCATAAAATCTGCGATGCGCCCAGCTGCGTGTAAATTAATATCACCGGGCAAATTGGTAAGCCCAGAAACACGATAATACTGGGCTTTAGGTGCCGTAACACCGTCATAATGGGTGGATATCAGGCACACAGAGCCGCTTTGGGAAAGCCATGCCGCGGCAGCGCGCACAATGGCCGCCCCTTCCGCGGGATTTGTGGCGCGGGCGGGCTCGTCCAGGGCAACAAAGAGAAAATCGCGCCGCAGACGGTCTGCAAGGGCATTAAGGCGCAAAACCTCGCCGCCAAAGCTGGATAGGCCGTGGGCAGTGTCTTGCAAATCCTGCGACACCAGAAAAATGCCGTCAAACAGCGGTATTTCAGCCTCGTGCGCAAAGATGGGTATGCCCAGCGCGCATAGTGCCACATTTAGTGCGGCGGTTTTTATGGCCACGCTTTTGCCGCCCATGTTTGCGCCTGTGATGATGGCAACACCCACGTCCGGCGTAAGCGTAACGGGCGTCATAACGCGGCCGCTTTGCGCCAAGGATGCCGATATCATAGGATTTGTCATGTCTCTTAGCATCACAGCAGTTTTACCAACTTTTGGCCTCACCGCCCCATGCTGCACGGCCAGCGCGGCCTTGGCCATGGCCAGGTCTAAGTCACCCAGGCTTTCGATATTGCTGTTAAATGTCGGTAAATGTATGCGCAAACCAGCGGATAGCTCCGCCATAATGCGCATTTCCTCGGCATCTTCGGCGGCCACAATCTCTTCCCACCGTGGCTTGTGTTCAGCGCTGTTTTTCTCGCGCCGTATAGCCGCCAACTGCGGTGAAAAACCATCCTCTATGGAAAACGGCGCAATACGCGCCTTTTGCGGGTCTAGGATGTCCAGCGCCTTTGCCATGGGCGCAAAGGGCATGTCTACCAGACCCAATTGCGCGTCAACCTCGCTATAGGCCGCCAGAAAGCTTTCAAATGTCAGCAAAAAGCCTTTGATCTCAAATAGCTCTACCTCGTTTAGTGCTAAGCCCTCGCATTTGGCCAAAGTGCCGCGTATATTCTTGAAATGCACCATAATACCGCGCAAACCATCCAAATTCTGCCCCATCAGCTTTTCAATGTTGTCAAAACAGCGGTTTGCCGCGTCTTCTTCGCCACGCGCAAAGGGTGCTATTTGCCTAAGCTTTTCCGCACCGTAGGGCGTTGCCGGTGATAGCTGTTTCAAAACAAAATCAAGGCCGATGGCCTCTTTTTGGGCGTTGTCTAGTCCCAGCATAAATTTGTCCCCCCGATGTCAAAAACTGGCACAGGCAGTGCCTCACGCATCTTCTCTAGAAATTCCGCGCTATCAAAGCCATGGCCATAGGGCGAAACAGGGTTTATCGTCACCGCAGCAAGATTTATGCGCCGCTTAACAGCCAGCGAGCCACCGCGTATGCGCACTTTCTGGGCAGTAGCAGGTGTGATAAGAATTTTCGCGGCATCATCCGCCACGATATAACAGTCGTAATTATCAGCAACTTTAGCGTCTGTCACGGCCCCCTCGATGTAAATATGCGTCAATGACATATCCGCCTCGGGCAAGCAAAAGATATCGACTATATGCCGGGTTTGCGCGATTACACCATCCATGCTTTTGGACAACGACGCACCCGTCGCCAGCACCACAGCATCAGCAATGCCGGGCATGGCAAGGCTTTTGCGGCCCACCGCCCCATCAACTATCACCTTGTCCGCGCCAAACCCGCGCAAATCCTTCACCAGCGAGGCAGCTTGCGCTGTGATGGACGGCCCCGCAATTTGCGCAAAGCCCGCCGACAGCGCGCGCATCACAACAATGCGGCCAAGGGGGGTGCCAATATCTGTCACGTCCAAAATTTCTTTTGTGATGTCGCACAGGCCGCGCTGTACCAGCAGCTTTTCCGCCGTGGCAATGATGCTGCCTCGCGGCACAAAAATACGCGGTTTTGGCGTACCCGTAACCGCATCAATTTCTTCACCGTCAAGGCCAATGCTCGTCAGCCCAAGGCGTACGGCGTTTTGCGCACCAAAGCCTTGTATCAAATAATTAAGCGTGGTGGTTTTACCCGCGTTTTTGGCCATACCGGCGATGGCGACGCTGCCGTATGGCATCAAGGTTTCAATCAAAGTTTTCATACATCTAAGATATCACGCCGCGGGGCTGTTGTAAAGGGAGTGGTGTTAAAATAATTTCAAACCACGAAAGGCACGAAAAACACGAAAGGGGCTTTGTACTTATGTGGTTTTTTCGTGTCTTTCGTGTTTTTCGTGGTTTGAAAAAATCAATTCTGTTGCGAAACTTACAAGTCCTCTGCCATTTTCTGCATCTCCAGCAAAGCACCCCTAATTTCTTCATCCTTCTCCGCCACGCTTTCGCCCTTTTCCTTGGCATCCACATAGGCTGTTACTTTAATTGCAAGCATGTGGGCTATAGCCTGCTTGCAAATCCTTCTGGCAAATGCGTAGGAATGCTCGTCAAAATTTAAATTAGTCCCCAACAAAAAAATCCCACCTTCCTTTTCGGCTTGACAATTAAGCCCTGGTGAGATACAATATTCTCACGGGCTTTGGCTCGGCGGGGAATGTGTTTGTCATGGGGTTTTGTGATTGCCAGACAAACACATTCCTTTTTGCCGTGCTTTTTACGGGATAATTATATCACCACATTTATCCAAAGTCAATATTTATTTTGGTTTTAAGCTGTCGCAAAATTATATAGACAAAATTTTGTCAGGCAGTTATACTAATGTTAAGAAGATAACGAGGTGAAAATATGAGCGAAAAAGCAATGATAAGGCTGCGCATGGGCCAAAATGATGCCCATTATGCAGGAAATTTGGTGGACGGTGCGCGTATGCTGGCACTTTTCGGCGATGTGGCTACAGAGCTTCTGATACGCCACGATGGCGACGAGGGGCTGTTTGTGGCCTATGATGCTGTGGAATTTCTGGCCCCTGTCTACGCGGGGGACTATATCGAGGCTACGGGCCATATCGTCCATGTGGGCAATTCTTCCCGTAAAATGGCCTTTGAGGCCCGCAAAGTGATAGCACCGGCACCCCACGCGGGCGTTACCGCCGCCGATGTGCTGCCACAGCCCATCGTGGTGTGCCGCGCCAGCGGAACATGCGTGGTGCCTAAAGATAAACAACGTTTCAGAGGTGAAGCCAATGGATAAATTAATTATAACAGCGGCTATTAGCGGCGCAGAAGTGACGAAAAACCATAACCCCGCCGTACCCTACACCGTGGCAGAGATAGGCCGCGAGGCAAAATCCGCCTATGATGCGGGCGCGGCCATCATCCATCTCCATGTGCGCCATGACGACGGCACACCAACCCAAGACGCCGCCCGCTATGCAGAATGTATCGCGGAAATTAAGCGTCTGTGCCCCGATGTGATAATACAGCCGTCAACAGGCGGTGCCGTAGGCATGAGCAACGCCGAGCGTATGCAACCCCTAACCCTGCGCCCGGAGATGGCCACGCTGGACTGCGGCACCGTAAACTTCGGCGGCGATGACATCTTTGTAAACACCGAAAACACGATAAAAGAATTTGGCACGCAGATGATAGAGCTTGGCGTAAAGCCCGAGGTGGAAGTTTTTGACAAGGGGATGATAGACACCGCCATACGCCTGGCAAAACAAGGCTTCATCCAAACCCCCATGCATTTTAACTTTGTGATGGGCGTAACAGGCGGCATAGCAGCCACCACGCGGGATTTTGCCTATCTGGCCGACAGCATCCCCGCCGGCAGCACCTTCACCGCCACAGGCATAGGCCGACACGAATTTCCAATGGCGACGCTGGCCATCATAGCGGGCGGCCATGCGCGCGTAGGCTTTGAGGACAATATCTATCTATCCCGCAGCGTGCTGGCAAAATCTAATGGCGAGCTTGTGGATAAGGTGGTGCGCATAGCCACAGAGCTTGGCCGCGAAATTGCGACACCCACAGAGGCGCGGGCCATTTTGGGCCTAAACCATTAGAAATTTCGACAAATATCATACCTGCACAACCCTTGATCATCTTGAACACCCTTCTATAAACGCCGGTATCATCGGCTTTAGAAAGATGCTCATAGGGTGTTCAATGAGCATCCTTGTCTGTGTTATAAAAAAATCACTGGATTGCTTCGGACTTGTAATGACATTTCAACTGCCACGGACATCCAGTTAGCAACGTAACGTCCAACTGTCATTGCGAGGCCAATGGTGGTTGAAAGGCCAATACAGTACAGGGCCGAAGCAATCCAGCTTACGTCAACATCAAAATTTATACTCATCGGCTAACTGGATTGCTTCGGACTTGTGCTGCATCATAATTCAACCATCGTAGTCCTCGCAATGACAATTGAACTATCACGGACATCCCTATAACAACGCAACGTCCAACTGTCATTGCGAGGCCAATGGTGGTTGAAAGGCCAATACAGTACAGGGCCGAAGCAATCCAGCTTACGTCAACATCAAAATTTATACTCATCGGCTATCTGGATTGCTTCGGACTTGTACTTCATCATAATTCAACTGTCGTAGTCCTCGCAATGACAATTGAACTATCACGGACATCCCTATAACAACGCAACGTCCAACCGTCATTGCGAGGCCAATGGTGGTTGAAAAGCCAGTGCAGTACAAGGCCGAAGCAATCCAGCTTACGTCAACATCAAAATTTACACACATCGGCTATCTGGATTGCTTCGGACTTGCACCGCATCATAATTCAACTGCCATAGTCCTCGCAATGACATTTCAACTGCCGCGGACATCCGGTAGCAACACAACCGTCCAACTGTCATTGCAAGGCCAACGGAAGTTGAAAAGCCAGTGTAGCACAGGGCCGAAGCAATCCAGCAACACATATCCATACAATTATTACACAGAGAAGGATGCTCATTGAACACCCCTTGAACATCTTTCTAAACCCCATGATACCGGCGTTTATAGAAGGGTGTTCAAGATGATCAAGAATTGTACCGGCGTAATACTTTCAAGCTAAAGATATAAGGAGATAAAGGTTATGGAGAAAAAACTTTGCAAATACGGTACCAACAGGGTGATAGCGCCCCAGGGCGTGCTGCCCCAGGCGGCCCAGAAAATTGACAATGATATGACCATCCATGAAAACGAAATTTTAATTGACGTTATCTCGCTTAATGTCGATTCTGCCTCGTTTACACAGCTTCGCGGTGAGGCAGGCGACGATGAGGGCAAGATAGCCGCCAAAATTATGGAAATTGTGGCAGAACGTGGCAAGATGCAAAACCCCGTAACGGGCAGCGGCGGCATGTTAATTGGCCGCGTGGCGCAAATAGGCGCGGCTCTTACAGGGCGCGATATACAGGTTGGCGACAAGATAGCCACGCTGGTTTCCCTATCGTTAACACCGCTAAAAATCAATAAAATCAACGCCATCCAGATGAATATAGATAGGGTGGACGTGGATGCACAGGCCATCCTCTTTGAAACAGGCATATACGCCAAGCTGCCCGAAGATATGAGCGAAGCCCTGGCCCTGGCCGCCCTGGACGTGGCCGGTGCCCCCGCCCAAACCGCCAAACTGGCGCGCCCGGGTGACGCCGTGCTTGTTTTAGGCGCAGGGGGAAAGTCCGGCATGATGTGCTGCTTTGAGGCCATGCGCCGCGTTGGCCCAACGGGCAATGTCGTGGGCATGGTGCGTAGCCAAGCTGACCGTGAAAAGCTGATGGCTAACGGGCTATGCCACGACGTTATCGTATCTGATGTAACCCAGGCCCTAGATGTGCTGGAAAAAGTGCTTGCCGCCAACAATGGGCGCGAATTTGATATTAGCATCAACTGCGTAAATGTCCCCAACAGCGAAATGGCCAGCATCCTGCCCGTGCGCGATGGCGGCACGGTGTATTTCTTCTCCATGGCCGTTAGCTTTACAAAAGCCGCGCTGGGCGCGGAAGGCGTTGGCAAGGATGTTAACATGATAGTGGGCAATGGCTACACCCGCGGCCATGCGGAAATTACACTGGCACAGCTGCGAGAAAGTGCCGCGCTACGTCAGATTTTTGAGGAAAAATATGTGTGATAATGATGCCATGACGCCGCATACGGGCGAACACAGTTCGCCCCTACGAAGGCGCAAAGCAAACCGTTTAAAAGATTACGACTATAGCCAAGCAGGTGCGTATTTTGTGACGATATGCACAAAAGACCATGCCCATTTATTTGGAAGCATCAGTAGGGGCGAACTGTGTTCGCCCGTATGCCAAACGCATCTGTCACCAATTGGAGAAATTGTCGAATCTGAAATAGAAAAGCTTTCAGCAACTTATGATATGGCCTATGTCAATCTCTATGTCATCATGCCAAATCATGTCCATATGATAATCGTTATTCGACATAATAACGGGCGAACACAGTTCGCCCCTACGTTGTCGCGCATCATAAAGCAATGGAAAGGGGCAATAACAAAAAGAATTGGCCGCCCTATCTGGCAAAAATCCTTTTACGACCGTATAATCCGCAATGAAGGCGACTATCTTCGCATTGCCGAATATATAGAAACCAACCCGGCCAAATGGCAAGAAGACGAATACTATTCGTAGGGGCGAACTGCGTTCGCCCGTAACTGCGCATCCAATCAACAACAAAGGAGACCCCCATGAAAAACAACATCTTCAAAAACATCCCCGCCGAAAATTGGAACAACTGGCAGTGGCATTTGCGCAATAAAATTGAGACGGTGGAAGATTTGAAAAAACTTTGTGACATCAGCGCAGCCGATGAAGTGGGCATTGCGCGCTGTCTTGAAACTTTTCGCATGGCCATCACGCCTCATTATTTTTCGCTGATAGATTTGCATGACGAGCGCGACCCCGTGCGTGCCCAATGTGTGCCCAGCGTCTATGAAACCCATTTTGCCGGTGAAGATTTGGAAGACCCCCTGCATGAGGACGAGGATAGCCCGGCACCGGGCCTAACCCACCGCTATCCGGACCGTGCATTGCTTTTGGTAACGGACCAATGCGCCATGTATTGCCGCTTTTGCACCCGGCGGCGTTTTGCGGGACAAAAGGATGGCGCGCTGCCTATATCACAGGTGGATGCGGCCATAGACTATATCGAAAAGACGCCCGCCATCCGCGATGTGCTGCTATCCGGCGGCGATGCCATGCTGCTGCCTGATGATGCGCTAGAGCATATCCTAAAACGCCTGCGGGCCATACCCCATGTGGAGATAATCCGCTTTGGCTCGCGCCTGCCCGTGGTTTTGCCCCAACGCATCACGGATGAGCTATGCAACTTGCTGAAAAAATATCATCCCATCTGGGTTAACACCCATTTTAACCATCCGGCGGAAATTTCCCAGGCATCCATCGAAGCTTGCGAAAAGCTGGCAAATGCGGGCATACCCCTAGGCAACCAATCTGTGCTTCTGGCAGGTGTAAATGATTGCGTTCATGTCATGAAGCAGCTTGTCCAGCAGCTGGTAAAAATACGCGTGCGCCCATACTATTTGTATCAATGCGACCTTTCGCTGGGCCTGTCCCATTTCCGCACGCCTGTGGCCAAAGGTATCGAGATTATCGAAGGCCTGCGCGGTCACACCTCGGGCTATGCCGTGCCCACCTTCGTTGTAGACGCGCCCGGCGGCGGCGGCAAGATACCCGTCATGCCTAACTATGTGGTGTCCCACGGCACACACAAGGTCATCCTGCGCAACTACGAAGGCGTCATCACCACATATACCGAGCCTGAAACCTACCAACATACCTGCAACTGCCCTGTGTGCCGCGGAGATGAAAAGGCACAATATGAGGGACTTGCAGCGTTGATGAACAACCAAAAGCTGGCGATAGAGCCGGCAGATTTGGCCCGGCGCAGGAGGAAACATAATGGGTAATGCGCCTTCTCGTAAGCCTAACCGCTTGGAAAATCACGACTATGCACAGCCTGGCACATATTTTATCACAATATGCTCTAAAGGCCACCAGCAACTGTTTGGCACAATTGCCTTGGGGAGCGGGCGGCAAAATGCCGCCCCTACAAGCCTCATGAAGTTGTCGCCCATAGGAAGGATAGTTGAAGCAGAAATAATGCGGCTATCCCGCACCTATGAAGGGGTTTATGTAGACTGTTATGTCGTTATGCCAAACCATGTTCATATGATCATCGTCATCCGCAACATCCACGGGCGGCAAGATGCCTCCCCTACGATATCCCAGATGATGAATCAATGGAAAAGGGCAGCTTCTATAAAAGCAGGCTCATCTATTTGGCAAAAATCCTTTCATGACCATATAATACGCAACCAGGTTAGATATAACCTCATTGTTCAATATATAGCATGTAATCCAGAAATTTGGGAGAAGGACATTTATTTCATGGGGCCTGGACGTCCTTACATCGCCCCTTCGGACCGCCCCATTTTGTAGGGGCGGCTTGTAGCCGCCCGTGGATAGTTAAATTTTACGTAGCATCGGAATTGCTGCTATAGACGTTGTATACCGTAGGGGCGGCTTGTAGCCGCCCGTAAACCAAAGCAAGGAGCTGATTACAATCAACCCCAAACTAAACCTAAGCCAGCACCAAATAGACCAATGCCGCAGCCACGCCAAAAACATCGCTGCTGATATGCAAAACTTCATCGCTCAGCACACCACCGTTGCCACAGAGCGCACGGTTTGCCGCCTACTGGGCATTGACGGCGTGGACGACATCGGCGTGCCCATGCCCAATGTGGTAGTGGCCCATCTGGCTGAAAACCACCTGCTGGGCGCAGGAGCCGCCTTGATGCTGGGCAATGCCATGGCGCATCTTGGCAAAAGTCCGCAAAAAATCGCTGAGGGCATCAGCAGTGGTCAGATTCATTTGTCAAAAATACCTATGGGCGATGTGGCCGTAATCACCCAGGCCATAAACACCACTGCGGTCCAGTCCGTGGAGAAAATCCGCGCAAACCGCATGGCCCGTGAGGATTTTTTGGCCCAACATCCGGATAGACAGGCGCCGCTGCTTTATGTCATCGTTGCCACAGGCAATATTTACGAGGACATAACACAGGCCCAAGCCGCCGTGGCTCAAGGTGCCGACATCATCGCCGTCATCCGCACCACAGGCCAAAGCCTGCTGGACTATGTGCCCTACGGCGCCACCACAGAGGGTTTTGGCGGCACCTACGCCACCCAAGAAAACTTTCGCCTGATGCGCGCCGCCCTTGACGAGGCGGGCCACGCAGCGGGCCGCTACATCCGCCTTTGCAACTACGCCAGCGGCCTATGTATGCCCGAAATTGCCGCCATGGGCGCGTTAGAGCGTCTTGACGTAATGCTTAACGATGCCCTTTACGGCATACTTTTTCGTGACATCAACATGAAGCGCACCATGATAGACCAATACTTTTCCCGCGTCATTAACGGCTTTGCGGGTATTATCATCAACACGGGCGAGGACAACTACCTTACCACGGCGGATGCGGTAGAGGAAGCGCATACCGTTCTTACCAGTCAGTTTCTTAATGAGCAATTCGCACTTCTGGCGGGCCTTCCTGAAGAGCAAATGGGCCTTGGCCACGCTTTTGAAATTGCCCCCGACGTAAAAAACGGCTTTTTATACGAAATTGCCCAAGCCCAGATGGCCCGCGAGATTTTTCCCACAGCACCACTAAAATACATGCCGCCTACAAAGTTTATGACAGGCGACATCTTTATGGGTACCGTACAAAACGCGCTGTTTAACGCCGCCACCGTGATGACGGGGCAAAAAATCCATCTTTTGGGAATGCTGACAGAAGCCATACACACGCCGTTTATGTCAGACCGCGCCCAAGCGCTGGATTCTGCTGGCTACATCGCCCATACCATGGCCGACATGGCCAATGAAATAGAATTTAAGCAAGACGGCATCATACAGCAGCGCGCCGCAGAGGTGCTGGACAAAGCCTGTGGCCTTCTGGCCACAATAGAGCAAAATAAGCTTTTTGCCACGCTAGAACAAGGCATCTTCGCGGGCATAAAGCGCGGCCGCGATGCAGGCAAGGGCCTAGATGGCGTTGTCCTCAAGGCCGAGGGTTATTTCAACCCATTTATTGACATGATGTTAGCGGGAGATTAAAAGCGATAAAATAAGACTTAGGGCCTATTACAAATACAAAATGCCTTGCCACATGACGCTATCGTAGGGGCGAACTGTGTTCGCCCGTGTCCAAAGACGCACTGCAAAGGGGGAAACCAAAATAATCGAAATATTAAAGCCGGAAGACCTGGCATCATATAAAAATCTAATTGACGAATGCTTTGGCTCAAGCAACCATCTAGACAAATACAGAAAATACAGCGAAAATCAGGCATACACCATTTTCGTCATCAAAGACGGAGACGATGTTATCGGAAGCGTCACCCAATACACCATAGACCTTTTCACTTTTCGCTTCCAGCCTTGCCTAATGGTTTTCAACGTGGCCGTAAAGCCCAGCCATCGCGGCCAAAAAATTGCGCAAAGGCTGCTACAGCATGTTATAGAAAATGCAAAGGAAGATGGCTATGGCTCTGTTTCCTTAACCTGCCTTGACGATGCATATTCGGCACATAATCTATATGAAAACCTGGGCTTCAAAAAGGCAGGCAGCGTAAAATATGATTTGTATTTTTAATGGGGGACCCTAATGTTTGGCATTAATTACAAATATCTCGCGGCGGCTGTAGTCCTCTTTATAGCCATGGTTATAATCGCCTTATTTTTCCAAGGCGGCTTTTTAAGAAATCATTTCGGCGACATTCTCGTTGTAATGTTTATTGTCTGCACCATCCGCTCCATCATAAGGCCCAGGATGAAATGGCTGTGTCTAGCAGTCTTCATCTTCGCCACTTTGGTGGAAATTGGCCAATACTTTGATCTGGTGGGCCTTCTGGGCCTTACCGGAAATGCCCTGGCCGAGACAATTATAGGCACCACCTTCGACCCTTGGGACATTTTGATGTACGCCATAGGTTGCCTCATTATGTATGTAATTGAAAGATGCAGAGACAGGAGGTACCAAATATGAACGACCAAAACCACATCCGCCCCTATGGCGACACGATAGACGATGGCAAGGTGCAGCTTTCCTTCACCCTGCCCGTGTCCAATGACGCAAAGGGCCGCGAGGCCGCCAAAATTATGGCCAAAAAGATGGGCATGACAGACCCCGCCGTGGCACATAGCGCAGCACTTGACGCGGGCTTTAGCTTCTATGTCGTTTACGGCTCTGTGGCCCATAGCGTGGACTATGCCGCAATACAAGTTGCGGCCCCCGTGGCGCAAGCCATGGACATGGACGAGGTGGCGCAATACATCCGCGACCATATAGGCCGCAAGGTAGTCATTATCGGTGCGTCAACAGGCACCGACGCGCATACCGTGGGCATCGACGCCGTCATGAACATGAAAGGCTTTGCGGGCCACTACGGCCTGGAGCGTTACGACATGATAGAGGCCCACAATCTGGGCAGCCAGGTAAGCAACGAGGACTTTATCGCAAAGGCGGTAGAGCTTAACGCCGATGTGCTGCTGGTAAGCCAAACCGTGACGCAAAAGGATGTCCATATTGATAACCTCACCCAGCTAGTAGAGATATTGGAAGCCGAAGGTCTGCGCCACAAAATCATCTTAATTTGCGGCGGCGCCCGCATAACGGCAGAGCTGGCAAAAGAACTAGGCTACGATGCGGGCTTTGGCAAGGACAGCTATGCGAAGGATGTAGCCACCTTTGCCGTGCAGGAAATGGCGCGGCGCGGGGTGAAATAATACAAAAATGCCGCCTAGCTTGGCGGCATCTTTTATGTTTTCTTCCATATAGTGTAAATTTCTGTAGCCACTAACCCGTCCTTTTCAATAACGGCGAAAATTTCAACTTCCTCGTCGCGCTGACGCTGAAAGAGCTTTATTTCAAGCTTGTCTCCCAGCAGGGTTTCTTTTTTGTATGCCACTTTTAGGGATTTTGCGCGATAGTTGTGGTAAATATCTTCAGGAATGTAGCAATACATCCATTCCAGATATTTTACATTGTTAACATGATTGTTAGTGTCAATATCTCGGCGGGTGGTGGTATATTCGTGGATGGACAGTGGCGCAAAATCATCATGCTTAGGCAGTGAAAAGTCCTTTTCCAACAGAAATGGAAAGTTTTCGCCGTATTTACTGCTGATATATTCGTTTGACCGTACAGGCGCTTGGTTTGTGCGGTCCAGTAATATCCAATTAGAATTGGCCGAAAGAAGGGTTTTGCCTTGGGCGCTCACGGCCTCAAAGCCGCGCTCTCCAAAATAGCCTTTAAAACGCACAGGCCATGTTGATATGTTAATTTCATCGCCTACCTTGGGATAGTTGAAGGCTTCCACTTGCCAGTGGGTTAACACCCACACCCAGTTCATTTCGTCGTAATAGTCAAAGGCACCGGGGATGGAAGATGTATGAAACATCGAAGCTTCTTGTACAAGTGCCATAAAACCCGGCAATGCCAGCGTTTTGTCAGGTAAAAGGCCGCTAAAGCCTATGCGATAATCCACATTAAATTTATTCGGATTCAGATTTTGATTTTTCGGATTTTCCATTTTCGCCCACCCGCTTTCTGTAGACATAAATTATTGACATTGTAACAAACAGCAGCGTAAGGCCTATCACGAGGGCCGTTATGTCCCGCAGGGCTATGATAAGAGCCACGCCGCCTGCGATAATACTGACGACGTAAAGGATTATCACCGTCTGTTTCGTAGAAAGGCCCGCATCAATAAGCTTGTGATGCAAATGCCCTCTATCTGCCGCCATAGGCGACTTTCCGCTTAACATCCGTCTTACCACCACAAAGGCCGTGTCCAAAATAGGCAGGGCAACGGCAAAGCCCACAATGGCCACGCTTAGCAGCGCGTAGCTTTTAAACACGCCAATGATGGACGACACCGCCAGCACATACCCAAGGAAGGTGGCCCCTGTGTCCCCCATTATAACGTCGGCAGGGCTGAAATTGCGCGGCAAAAAGCCAAGACAGCTGCCCGCCAGCGTGGCCGCAAACACCACGGCAAGAGGGCTGCCCGTCATTATGCAAAGGATGGTTAAAAACAGGGCCGCGATAGACGAAACCCCTGCCGCCAGGCCATCCACGCCGTCAATAAAATTTACGGCGTTTACGATGCCTACAATCCAGATAATAGTAATTGGTACAGACAGTGTCGTAAGCACTTCTTGGAAGGGCCAGCCGATAAATTCTATGCGTGTGCCTGTGAAGACAACTACCAGCGCAGCTATAATTTGTACTGCCAGCTTTAGCTTGGCGTTTAAATCGTAAATATCATCCAGCATACCAAGGCCCACGATGATGAAGGCACCCACAGCAAAGCCCGCAAATTGCAGGGTGCGCATATCGTCCATGAAGATAGCCGCAATGGCCATGGTTGCCATAAAGCCCAGCACAATGGCAATGCCGCCCATGCGCGGTATGGGCTTTTTGTGCATCCCCCGCGGTTTTGGCTTGTCTATCGCCCCAAGCTTTATGCTCACTTTTCTTGCCCAAGGCGTCAAAACCAGGCAAATGCCAAAGGATGCCGCAAATGTCATTATGTACAACAGCCAATCATGGGCAATATATTCGCCATTATAATACATCACTTTTCCTCGATTCTATGGGTCCATACGCTTCAATAGCCTACGGACATAGTTAAATAGCACTAATTATCTATCATGCTAATGCGCCTTGCGTGCCTCTCCTCGTGGGAAAAGCCCGTATCAAGCCAGGCATCCACAATTTCACAGGCCAGGCCCTTGCCTATAACCCTTCCGCCCATGGCAAGCATATTGGCATCGTTATGCAGCCTTGTGCTTTTGGCAGAAAAAACATCATGGCAAAGGGCGCATCTTATGCCGTTAAAGCGGTTTGCGGCAATGGAAATGCCAATGCCGGTGCCGCATATAACAATGCCTTTTTCACATTCGCCCGAGAGGATGACCTTTGCAACCATTTGGGCGTAGACGGGATAGTCGCAGGGGGCATCGCTGCCCACGCCAAAATCTTTATACGCAACGCCTCTTTGGCTTAAATGCGCCTTTATGGCTTGCATAAGCTCAAAGCCTGCGCCGTCACATCCCAATGCAATCATAGATAGTCCTCCCATTTCAAGCTTTCAATGCACTGTTTTAGCTGTCCTGCGCAGTTTTTATACACGTCAATATCGCCGCTGAAAGGGTCTTCGATATCGCGGCCAGTGGCGCAAATATCCTTCATGGCGTAAATTTTGTCCGTAAATTCAGGATAAATGGTGCAAAGATGGCTTTTGTGGCCTGTTGTCATTGTCATGATAACATATGCATCCGCCAGGGTTGCTTCATCCGTCATTTTGGCAATATGCCCTGAAATATCAATGCCATAGCAATTTTTCAAAGCCGTTAAAGCATTTTTTGATGCCTTTGTACCATCCGTAGCAAAAATGCCGCACGAAGAAGCCTTTGCAGCCACAATGCCGCGTCTTTCAAACATTTTATTAGCCAATGCCGCCGCCATAGGGCTTCGGCATGTGTTGCCTGTACAAACAAAAAGCACATTTTTCATAATCATACCTTCAATATATTGTAAGATGCCGCTTTTTTCAAGCGGTTCATTATAGCCACGCCAAGGCCCTCTTCGGCAACGCCTTCCACAAAAACCTCTTCCAGCCCCATTTCATCGCAAAGTCGCAGCATATCAAACAAATTTGCAGCAATGGCTTCGTGGCTGTCACCCATTATCAAAACATTTTTATGCTTGTAATAGTAAGCCGATTCTGCCGTTGCCATAATTCCAATCTTTTCGGTATCCGTTGCCAGACTTTGTATCTTTGCCCTCACCTTCTCGGCTTCGCCAACCACAACGGTCAGCTTTGCTTCGGGCGCATAATGGCGATACTTCATCCCGGGGGATTTCGGTGCTTCATCCTTTGCAGCTTCCGTCGCCATGCCGACAGGGCCGATAAGCCCCTCTATCATTTCGCGTGTAACAGACCCGGGGCGCAAAATAACGGGCGCACCATCTCCGGAGCAGTCAATTACAGTGGACTCCAGCCCCACTTCGCAAGGCCCGCCATCCAAAATCATATCAATTTTGCCGCTTAAATCCCTCAGCACATGTCCCGCGGTGGTGGGGCTTGGCCGCCCCGAAAGGTTGGCGCTGGGGGCCGCTATGGGCGTTTTAGCAAGGTCTATCAGCCTTAAAGCAATAGGGTTTTTTGGCATACGCACAGCTACAGTGTCAAGAAATGTTCCACGTGGAACATTTTTCCTCTGCAAAATTACGGTAAGGGGCCCCGGCCAAAAGGTTTGTATTAGTTTTTCGGCCATTGGCGGCACGTTTTTTGCGATGCTATCCAGCATCGCCACATCAGAAATATGCATTATCAGCGGATTGTCCGAAGGGCGGCCCTTTACGGCATAGACCTTGGCACAGGCGGCTTCGTCAAGGGCATTTGCGCCCAGGCCGTAAACTGTTTCCGTAGGAAGGGCCACAAGGCCGCCGTTTTTGATGATATCTGCCGCTTCCGCCATAGCCGCATCATTTAACGATAAAATGCGCGCTACAATGGTTTTCATGCCGCCCCGCCGCAGCATTTTTTGTATTTTTTGCCGCTGCTGCATGGGCAGGGATCGTTACGGCCTATTTTTTCGCCTTCGCGCACCACGGTTGTAGCAGATTTTTGCTCTTTATACATTTTTTCGCGCTCTTCAGCAGAAAACACATTATCCCACTGGGGCAAGGCCAGAAGGTGCTTTGCATTATATTCTACCATTTTTTTGTACAGCGTTTCAAAATCTACTTTCGCGTCAATTTGGGTCTCTTCTGTAAGTTCATTCATTTCAAGCTCAATGTCCAATGCACCAGAAATGCCGTCCAAAAAGCCTACTGCGGATTCTATTAGCACATCATATCGTGCGGCAATTTCAGCCACCGTGCCCGAAATTTCGGTGTTTTTTGTGGATAGCATGTCCTCGTAAATTTTTTGCTCTAAGGGCATATGCGTTTCCCAATATTTTTTTATCGTATTGCCCTGGGCGTCATAGGCGCGCCTTATCCAATTTTCGTATATCGTCATAATTCCTCCATTTTTTACAATGCCTGTTGTTATATTTACATTTATTTTACATGAAAAGTATCTCCTTGTCCATATTTTTTTAAAGCAGCGGCGATAACAGCCGCGAAAAAGCCTCTTTCACTTTTTGCCACCAGCTTCGGTTTTGATAGGCCTCTATGGTAATTTCCGCGCTGTCTTTTAGGTCTTTGTAAAATTGTTCCAAGAAGAGGTTCGTCAGTTTATAGTCGTAGATAAAGGCGTTTATTTCAAAATTAAGTTTGAAGCTTCGTATGTCCATGTTGGTTGTGCCGACGGATGTTACAAGGTCATCAATTATCAGCATCTTGGAATGTATAAAGCCTTCGGTGTATTCATAGCACTTTACGCCGGCCTTTAGAAGTTCGCCCAGATAGGAAAGGGAGCACCATTTGACAAAGGGATGGTCGGGATGTGCAGGGATGACAATGCGCACATCTATGCCCGAAAGGGCCGCAATTTTAAGGCTTTCAAAGATATTATCATCGGGGGCAAAATATGGGGTTTGGATGTAAATTCTCTCATTGGCCTCGGATATCATCTTGGACAGGCCATTGTAGATGTTGGGCCATTTTGTATCAGGGCCGCCTGACACAATTTGCATAAGGCAGCCATCATTGGATGGGGCCTCAATTACCGGAAAATATTTATCTCCAGCCTCTATTTTGCGCTTGGGGTCTATAAAATTCCAATCCATGATAAAATGCAGGCCCAGTTCTTTCGCGGCATCGCCGTATATGCGTATATGCAGGTCGCGCCATGGGCCAAAACGTGCAACTTCGCCCATATATTCGTCCCCTATGTTAAAGCCGCCTATATAGCCTATCGCGCCGTCAATTACACAAAGCTTACGATGGTTTTGGAAATTTGCGCGAAATAAGCGCAACCGCAAAAAAATGCCCAACTGGCCGCCGGCCTGGATGAGGGGCTTAAAAATGCGCTTTGGCGTCCTAAAATTGCCCATGCCATCCAAAAGCAGCTTCACTTCAACGCCTTCGGCGGCCTTTTCGGCCAATGCCGCTATAATTTTGCGGCCTAAATTGTCATTGCGAAAAATGTAATATTGTATGTGTATAAAGCTTTTGGCCTTTTTGATGTCATCAAAAAGGCGAGAAAACTTCGTCTCGCCATCTACCATAATGTCCACTTGATTGTTTTGTGTGAGATATCCGCCGCCTGAGGCGAAATTTAGATAAAGCAAATCTGAAATATGTTTTTCGTGCAAAACCTCTTTGAAATTGGCCACATACCTGTCTTTATCCGGTGTACGCATGAAGGCCAGGCCGGCAATATTTTGGTTTTCTATATCTTGCAGCATGGCTTGGTTTTGATTGTATTTGTTTGCAAATATACGAAATTTTCTGCCTTCCAGGCCTACTAGCAAATACAGGATAAAGCCGAGATAGGGCACAAGGAAAATAACCATCAGCCATGCCCATGTAACGGCAGGGCTGCGCCTTTCGGAGAAAATTACGGTGGCAGCAAAAAGTATGTTAACAAAAGGAAGGATTTGCATCATAAATGATATTATTTGTGAGAAAGTGGCCATTTGATGCCTCCTTTGGCTTAACGGGCGGCAAAATGCCGCCCCTACTACGAACTTTTGCATCTCCTTGCAGGGCAAGGTTTTATCGGGACGGCTTGTAGGGGCGGCATTTTGCCGCCCGTAGCTAAAGCGCAACGATCTGCGCATCACATGGCTTGCCCAAAACAATATACGATATCTTATCAAATTTGTCCTTATTGCCGCTTACGTAAAATTCATGCTGGGGGTTTGCCTCTCCTGTTCCGGTCATGGTTTTCGCTACATTTTCCGCCAGTTTCGCCGCAGGGTCAATAATCTTAATATCCGCAGGTATGGCAGCTTTTATGCTGTTTATCAGTAGCGGGTAATGGGTGCAGCCCAAAATGAGGGTGTCAATTTTATGGTCTGCAAAGTCTGCTAAATAAATCTTTGCTGCCGCATTTGCTACATCGTTGTCAAGCCAGCCTTCTTCAACCAGAGGCACAAAAAGCGGGCAGGCCACTGCCTTCACCGCAGCATCCGGCCGCCTTGCTTTTATGGCCTTTTCATGGGCGCGGCCAGCCACGGTGCCTGCCGTAGCCACAAGGCCTATGCGCCCCGTTTCCGTAGTTGAAAGTGCCGCCTCAACGGCCGCCTCAACCATGCCAAAAATGGGTATATCCACCATTTTGCGCACATCGTCAAAAACAGTGGCGCTGATGGTGCCGCAAGCCACCACAAGGGCTCCGATGTCTTTGCTAAGCAAAAAATCTATTATCTCTCTGGAAAATTCTATCAGTTCCTCGGGCCGCCTGTCGCCGTAAGGCGCGCGCAGACTGTCACCAAAGTATATTAGCTTGCACGAAGAGGCAGCACGCATAATTTGTCGTGCCACTGTAAGGCCGCCTACGCCGGAATCGAAAATACCAATGGGCTTATTGTTCATTTTGCTGCTCCGTTGCTAGTTCTATTAGCTTATCAACCAATTGTGCGTCTGTCATGCCCGCTTCGCGCCAAAGCATAGGAAACATGGATATATTTGTAAAGCCGGGCATGGTGTTAATTTCGTTAAAGATAACATCTTCGTCGTTTACAAAAAAGTCCACACGGGCAAGGCCGCGGCAGCCGGCAGTGCGGTAGATAGCAAGGGACTGCTCTCTAATCTGTTCGACAACATGGGTTGGCAAGTTTGCCGGGACAATGGTGCGCGATGTGTTGCTTGTGTATTTTGCGTCGTAGCAGTAAAATTCGGTTTCGTAGGTTATTTCGCCCACGCCGGAAGCTTGCGACGTTTCATTGCCCAGCACAGCACATTCAATTTCACGCCCCGCCATCATTTGTTCCACAATAATGCTGTCATCATGCTTCGCTGCCTCGGCCAATGCCAAAGCCAGTTCTTTTTTGTTGCGCGCCTTGCTAATACCTACAGAAGAGCCCGTGGAAGCGGGCTTTACAAAGCATGGATATTTAAGTTCGTATCTAATTTTCTTTGCAATTTCATCAATATTATTGTCCAAATCTTTTTTATCAAAAACCAGATAGCGGGCCTGTTTTAAGCCAATTTTTTCGGCCAGCATGTTTGTGTGTATTTTGTCCATGCAAATGGCGCTGGCGGCCACACCGCTGCCCACATAGGGTATACGTGCAAGCTCTAGCAAGCCCTGTATCGTGCCATCTTCGCCGTTTCTGCCGTGCAGCACAGGAAAAACCACATCCACATGCAATATGCGAAACTTGTCACCAACAAGGCGCAAAATGCCCCGGTGGGCGGCGTCGGGGCTTAGCACCACGGGTGTTGCAAATTTTTCCCATTGCAGGTTTTTTATATTTTCTTTCGCACCATCATACAAAAACCAACGCCCATCTTTTGTGATATAAATGGGCAGGATGAAGTATTTGTCTTCATCCATCGCGGCAATAATGTTTGCGGCAGAAAGCTTGGAAACTTCATGCTCGCCTGAAACCCCACCAAATAGCACGGCAATAACTTTTTTATCCATCAACAAGTCCTCACTTTGTTATATCGCTAATCCAATATATGCGGCACACTAATCCTTTGAAAGTAGATTAACAATAATATTCATCTCTTTTTCATCAAGCCTGCGAAACTGGCCGGGTGCTAGGCTTGCATCCAAATTTATGCCCGCAAATGCAACCCGCTTCAAAGAAAGCACAGAGCCGCCCAACGCCTCAAACATGCGCTTTACTTGATGAAACTTGCCTTCTTTGATAATTACCTTCGCCTCTTTTTCGCTTAAAATTTCAAGGTTTGCGGGCATAGTTTTGTAGCCATCATCTAAAGTGATACCATTTTCAAAAGCCTTTACGTCTTTTTCGCCAAGCTCTCTGTCCACCTGCGCAATATACACCTTTTCAACATGCTTTTTAGGCGATAGGGCCCTATGGGCAAAGCCGCCGTCATTTGAAAGGATGATAAGGCCTGTGGTGTCCTTGTCCAGCCGTCCAACGGGAAAAAGGTCGTGCCATTGGTGCTTTTCGTCCAAAAGGTCGCAAACGGTCTGCTCTTCCTCGTCGTAGCTGGCAGAAATTACACCTTCGGGCTTGTTCATCATCACATACACATATTTTTCGTATTCTATAAGTACATCTCCCACATAAATTGCAGAAGTTTCAGGGTTTACGCGCATTTGCGGGTCTGTAACCACTTCGCCGTCAACAAACACAACCTTCTGCTTCAATATGGCCTTAACCTCTTTGCGGCTGCCAAAGCCAGATTGGGAAACAAGCTTGTCTATCCTCATCATGGGCATAAATATTGTACCTCTTTTACAATTTGCTATTGTATTGAACACACAATGGCATTATAATTATTATAACGGCTTGAAAAAATATTGCAAGGGAAAAATGATGTGGATAAAAATTTGCAAAGGGCAGGTGATTTGTTGTGAACAAGAATGCATATAAGCGCCTTGGCTACAGAAGTCTGCGTGAAGCACAAGTTTTATTGGATACAGGGCATCTTGAAACTACTGCGCTATTTGCCTATGAGGCCATAGGGTTTAACCTTATGCAATTTATTGAAGATAGTGGACATAGCCTTCCTAAAGACCGTGAAATAGCAGCCCTTTACGAAATAGCCGTGACCCTTGGCGGCCTTAGCCAAAATGAAGAAGATGCCAAAATGATATCCTTGTTCAAAACCTATCGCAAGATAAATTATCCAGAAGGCTATAGAGAGCTTGACGAAAAAGAGGCTGCCGAAGCCGTAGGCTTTGCAAAAGAGCTTACACCCGCCATCAAATGGGGAAGCAATGAAATACAATAATAAAGGAGAGAGCAAAA
>WQVI01000002.1 GCA_009781625.1 Defluviitaleaceae bacterium
CACCGTTTCGCCTTTGATGATGTTGTCCTGCGTTATGCGCTCTTCCACGGTAAAGCGGCGGCGCGACACAAATGTAAGCACCAAGGACAGCAAAGGCAACGCCAAAACCGCATAAAGCGCCATATAGGTTATGCTATCTTCGTATAGGACTATGAGAAGTATAAGCGCGACAAGCACAACTATATACGTAATGCGATTTTTAAGCATATATCCCCCTTAAAGCGGCGCACGTACAGATTTTACAGCCGTCTCCACAACATCCTTAGACGTAAGACGCTTTAGCTTGGCTTCTTGCCTTAACACCAATCTATGCTCCATCACAGGTACAGCCATCTTTATGATGTCATCAGGCATAACATAGTCTCTCTTATTATACAACGCCCAAGCTTGTCCTGCGCGATACAAGCACAACGACGCACGCGGGCTGCCGCCCAGTGCCACATCTTCGCTTTCTCTGGTGGCGCGTACAATGCTAACGATATATTTATTAATTTTTTCATCTACATGCACTTTCGTAACAAGCTCTTGCGCCTCTACAAGCCTCTTCGCGTCAGCCACAGGCTGCAAATTCTTAATTGGATTAATCTCTTTAAAACGCGACAACATGCGGCTTTCTTCATCCGCCTGAGGATACCCCAGCGAAATACGCATGAAAAAGCGGTCCAGCTGAGCTTCAGGCAGCGGATATGTGCCCAGATATTCTATAGGGTTTTGCGTGGCAAACACGATGAAAGGCTGCGGAACCATATAAGTTTTGCCGTCCACTGTCACCTGGTTTTCTTCCATAACCTCAAGCAAACTGGACTGTGTCTTCGGTGATGTGCGGTTTATCTCATCCGCCAAAATAATTTGCGACATGATGGCGCCCTGATGATATTCAAAATCTCCCGTTTTCTGATTATACATCGAAAATCCCGTGATATCGGAAGGCAGGATGTCGGGTGTAAACTGTATGCGCCTAAAGCTACAATCAAAAGACTTTGCCATAGCAGAAACCAAGCTGGTTTTACCCACCCCCGGCATATCCTCTATAAGCACGTGCCCCGCGCATAAAAACGAGCACAGCGCCAGCTCTATGGCCTCGCGCTTGCCGATAATCACCTGCTCTACATTATTAACGACATCTCGCAACATGATGTTGATATGGTCTGACATGGACATTCTCCTTTATCTATGTACTTTTGCTTTATTTGCGTTCTCTTTTGCGGCAAACTAAAAAGATAATCAGCCAAAACACTGCACCTGCGCCAAAAAACGCGGCTATACCCCATAACACATCCGGAACATTTACCGGATTTGTTGCCATAAACACGACATTTTGTGGATTATTAGCATCAACCATCAATTCCCTTGACGAGCCAACTAACAGACGCGTGTTATAACGATGCACTGTGTAAAGCTGTCCTTCAAATTCAAACTGTATCACAGAAAATGCAGGTCTTTCATCACGATGCCTATTGAAAGATTCCGTTACAACACCGCTAACTTGCTCAAAATTTTGCATTGCATGGGCATCCCTTATATGTAAGATTGTAGCCGCGATACTCAAAATCAATGCCAAAACCACACAAGTAATGAAAAATCCTTTTGACTTCTCAGAATCAAATCCTGTAAAATGGCTGCGGTTTATTGGTTTTATCATCATTGCTTCGCACCCCCTGCATCAGCAATCATCAATAACTCTTTCGGCAAATTTACGGAAGGTATATTGGCTTCCACAATCACCCTCGCTGCCTATTTTATTCCAAAAGCAAGCGGGAATTTCTTTGTTTGCCAAATTCTTTTCTATACAGGGATTGCAGCTGCCATCATGCTTTATGGGATGATGTTCACAATCATAATATTCACATGTGCAAAAATGTCCTTTAGACAACATCCATCCCCCCTTTGCTTAGGGCGTGATGTATACGTCTCATGCTTTCGGCTTTACCCAAGATGGCCAGCAGGTCAGATGCGCCGCCCGGCGTAGCAGGTTTGCCCGAAAGCGCGACACGCATTGGCCACAACACCTGAGAATTTTTGAGGCCCGCCTCTTGTGCAAAATCTGTCATAAATTTATATAAACTCTCGTTATTCCAAGGGCCTTCATCATATTCTGCAAGCTTTGGCGCAATTTTAGAAAGTACATCTGCCGCAATAGCCACATCGCATTTAGATTTTTTGTGCGTGTAAAGCTCTGTATCATATTCTGGCAAATTGTCGATAAAATCAAGCATTTCAGGTAATTCATCAAGGGTGGCTATGCGCCCCTGCACAATTTTTGCCAAAGCTTTTATGTCAACATCCTGCCTTTTTACGGCTTGCCTCACATGGCTTTCGGCCAAGGCATAAAACGCGTCAAAATCCATAGCTTTAAGATATTCGCCATTAAACCAGCGCAACTTCGCCATATCAAATATGGAAGGAGATTTGCTTATGCCTTCAACGCCAAAAATCTGCTCAAGCTCTGCAAGGCTGTAAATTTCGCGGTTTTCAGGTGGAGACCACCCAAGCAGCACGATATAGTTTATAATAGCTTCCGGCAAAAAACCCTTATCTAAAAAGTCCTCAAAATACGCATCCCCATGGCGTTTGGACAGCTTGCCACCGCCCTCGCGCAATATATGCGGCAGATGCACATATATGGGGATATCCCAGCCCATCGCCTGATACAACAAATTGTATTTTGGCGTGCTGGTGAGATATTCGCTTCCGCGCATCACATGGGTGATGGCCATAAGATGGTCATCCACCACATTTGCAAAATTATATGTGGGCATCCCATCAGACTTTATCAGCACTTGGTCTTCAAGCTCTTCATTTTCTATGGTAATTTCGCCGTAAACTTGGTCAATAAAAGTGGTTTTG
The DNA here is from genome assembly GCA_009781625.1 of Defluviitaleaceae bacterium. Taxonomy (GTDB): domain Bacteria; phylum Bacillota; class Clostridia; order Lachnospirales; family WRAX01; genus WRBK01. Next base: position 2,848 of record WQVI01000002.1, read on the forward strand.
CCCTGGGGTATCAATTGGCGGATGACAAAAGATAGCCCATCTGCCAAATTTTTATTAATTTCGTCGATGCTTAGGCCGCAGCAATGGCGGTCGTATTCTTCCAGCCCTTCAAGCCTATCCTTGGTGCAAAAGCAGTAATATGCACTGCCCTTGGCTACTAATTCCTTGGCGTATTCCAAATAATTGCTCTTGCGCTCGCTTTGCACATAAGGGCCATAGCTTCCGCCTACATCAGGCCCTTCATCATGGCTTATGCCCGCAATGCGCAAAGTTTCATATATTTTTTCCACGGCGGCAGCCACAAAACGCTCTTGGTCTGTATCCTCAATGCGCAACACAAATGTGCCACCCATTTTGCGCGCCAAAAGATATCCAAAAAGTGCCGTGCGCAAATTGCCAAGATGCATATACCCCGTCGGTGACGGTGCAAAACGTGTTCTAAATAACAATTCTATCACATCCCTATATGGTTTAATGAACATTTTCAATCATTTTTCACATATGTATATTTTACCTTTAAATAGTATTAATGTAAAGAAGGAATTAAAAAATGGCAGGCAATCATGCGGATTATCTGCCATTTGCATTAAATTTTAGCAATTATCTAGAATTAAACGCCTGCGTTACGGCCGCCTGCATTTCGGCTTCCCAGCTTCTGTTGCCGTTATGGGGCCTAGAGCCAAGGAAGTGCAAGCATATATGACCATTTTTGCCATTTGTATGTATGGTAGACCCTGCATGTGGCATGGTATGTATTGCTGCCGCAAAGGTTCTGCCGTTGAAGGTAGCAAGAACGGGGCGTGCGCTCCAAGAATGGCCGCCGCTGGTTTGGCGCATTATTTCTGTGTCTTGCACGGTAAGGGTTTCTACATCTGCGTGGTTTCCGTTTGAGAAGTTTCTAACATAATATGTAAGGCCGCTGCGTATGTCGTAAATTTGTATGGTGGTGCCTATGGGTATGATACCATCGTCCCTCATCGTCCACCATGATATGTTTTCAATATTGCCGTTTATTTCGGCCGGTATTGCCGGTGCTATCTGAGGTGCCTCTTGGGTTGTTACTGATGTCACGTGCTGTGCCTGTGCCCTTGGAACTATGTATCTCGATGCCACATATCCTTGCGTTTCGCCAAACATAACATTTGAGAAGGCATAGTCGTAATCGTTTACAGCCGGATTATACTCTACAACAAGTATTAAAGAGCCTGCCGGCAATAAAGTTATACGTTCGTAGTCCAGGCCCGGGCCGCTACGCAAGTTGAGGTTTACAGTTGTTACAAATTCTGCGGGCCTCCAATAGCTGTCATAATATTCTTCATATTCTGATGCAAAGGCCGCTTGTGGGGATGCTAGCATAAACGAAACCGCCAGCAATACGGCAAAAAACCATCTATAAAAGTGCAAATCTTTTGTGCTTGACATAATATCCCTCTTCCGTAATAATTTGTAGTATTTGAGACTATGTTACAACAATCTCTCGATTTATTAAATATATTGTAACAACTGCGTAATAATTTGTCAAGCATTTTTTTAAATTTTTTTCATATTTTTTGTAAGATAATAAAAAACCGCCATTTTTGGCGGTTTTGAGACTTGTGTTATGTTACAATATCATGTCAATTAACTCTTGCACACTCTATGGCCATGGTTGAATTTGGGATTGAATGACTGTATTTGAAAATAATGTTTCCGCTATTTCAAAAAGGTCATTAATTGTTGCATTGCTGTGATGCTCGTAAACTACAATGATATAATCCCCCCTGCGCAACACTTCAAAAGGAAAAATATTGTTTACTACGGCCTCAGAAATAAATAACATGTCACGATATATAAACAATTGATAATCCGTGCCGTGTACGCCATAATCATTACCATCCCGCGTTATATGCAGCACACGCTGGGTGTGGTTCCAATCCATTTTCTCGGTATATCTCTCAAAATGCCGTGCAGGAAGATAAATTTGTCTTGTTATTGGGCTTTCAAATGGTGTGCTCATCAAATTTTCGCGCATAGGGGCAGCCTCACCATCGCGTACATATGCGGTTGCGCCAATTTTATAAAACATGGCCGCAGGCACGGCGTCCAGCCCTCGTATATTAGCGGCAATTCTGTTAACGTGGGATTCCACGGGCAATGGCACCTCAACAATGCCACTATTGTTGCCGTATTTCAAAAAACCGGTATATATGGCATAAAAACCCATATCATATAGCATAGCCGCTTCCGCCGCAGAATCTATGGTATGCACAATATATCGCATTTCATCAAGGTTAAGATGGTCCACAAAAGATGGCACAACATGATACATAGGCATGGCCACTGCATACAAACCCTCATTCACGGCAAATTGATGTATGGCCCCAGGGTCACGTATATCAAGCGGCATCATATACAGCGTTAGGATGATGTCCTCAAAACCCAAGGCGCGTATGCGTGCCACACTTTCAAAACTGTAGGCCTGGACAATAAAGCGATGCTTATATTGAGGAAAACGCTCTGCAATGGCATAAAGCGCAGCATAATCGGTATCCTTAGTGTCGGTGATGATGCGCGGCCCAGGGTTTTCCCGCAAAAATTCTATCAGTCCGTCCAAGTCCACCGTCGTAAATCGGCTAAAAAGTTGATGGTCCATAAATTCGGCATGGGTCATGATGCCGTTTGTAATGCCGGGGATGCGGTTTGATATGTGGTACCACAGGTGGGTTAAAACAATTTCACCGTCGCTTGAGGTTAGCATATCCAGTTCTATGTACCGAAACCCGAGGGCAACGGCGTTTTGCATGGCTTCTAAAGAATTAGAGCCTTCCCAGCCCTCTATGGCGGCACCGGCATGAGCGATTAAAGCTAACCCTTGTCGCTGATCTTTAAGTTCAAGGGCTATTGCGTTGCTCGTATCTTTATATCCTACATTTTCATGCCCCAGCACAGCGGTGCTGCATCCTGTTACAATGACCAAAATCATAGCTGAAATTAGGATGTTAATGAAATGTTTTTTCACGGACATTCTCCTTTAGTTGCCATAATTTAATAAGCTCTGCCCCAAACAACCATATGCTTGGCTTCCCCACCGCAGCAAACACAGGCTTCGCCAACTTTTTCCTGCTCGAAGGGGATGCAACGGCTGGTGGCTGTCGCAACTTCTTTCACTTTGTTTTCGCAGGCCAGCTCTCCACACCACATGGCTTTGATAAAGCCCGGGCGCGTGTCCAGTTGCTGCTTTATCTCTTCCAGGCTGTGGGCAACATAGGTTCTGCTTTCGCGGTTTTTAAGGGCCCTGTCATATAATGCCTGCTGGATAGAATCCAGCGCGTCCGCTATAGCCTGCTCTAAATTATCCAGCGAAACAACGGTTTTTTCACGGTCGTCACGGCGCACAATTACGGCCTGGCCGGCCTCGATGTCCTTTGGCCCTATCTCAACGCGCAAAGGCACACCCTTCATTTCATATTCGCTAAATTTCCAGCCGGGACTGCGGTCGCTGTCATCCAGCTTCACACGGAAATTGGACAGGCGGTTTTTCAAGCCGTTGGCAAAGTCCAAAACACCCTCTTTATGCTGTGCGATAGGGATGATAACAACCTGCACAGGGGCAATTTTCGGCGGCAGCACAAGGCCGCTATTGTCGCCGTGGGTCATTATAACGCCGCCGATAAGGCGCGTGGAAATACCCCAGCTGCTTTGATGCACATAGGCCAGCTTATTTTCCTTGTTGGTATATTGTATGCCAAAGGCCCGTGCAAAGCCATCGCCAAAGTCATGGGTGGTGCCGCTTTGCAGGGCTTGTCCATCATGCATCATGTTTTCAAAGGTATAGGTTGCCTTCGCGCCCGCAAATTTCTCTTTATCCGTCTTTTTGCCTTTGATAACAGGCATGGCCAGATAGTTTTCGCAAACATCCGTGTAGATATCAAGGATGTTCAAGGCCTCTTGCAAAGCCTCTTCAGCAGTAGCATGGGCCGTATGGCCTTCCTGCCACAAAAACTCACGATGGCGCAAAAATGGCCGCGTGGACTTTTCCCAGCGCACAACGCTACACCACTGGTTGTAAAGCTTTGGCAAATCTCTATGAGATTGTATTACATTTGCATAATGCTCGCAAAACAGCACCTCGGAGGTAGGGCGTGCGCACATACGCTCTGCAAGCTCTTCATCGCCGCCGCGAGTAACCCAGGCAACCTCTGGCGCAAAGCCTTCCACATGGTCCTTTTCCTTCTGCAACAGGCCCTCGGGGATAAACATAGGCAAATACACATTTTCATGCCCGGTTGCCTTAAAACGCGCGTCAAATTCAGCTTTTATCTGCTCCCAAATGGCATAGCCATAGGGACGGTAGATGAAAAAGCCCCGCACGCCGCTATAATCAATTAATTCCGCCTTTTTCACTACATCCGTATACCACTGGGCAAAATCCACTTCCATATCGGTGATGGCCTCAACAAACTTCTGCCCCTTGGCGTTTTCTTTGGAATTTTCTTTCGCCATAATAATGCTCCTTTGAAGTCTTTTAGACATTATGCCACAAAGCCATGCATATGTCAACTGGATTGATTTGTTTGACCAAGGTGCCCAATCCCCTTATTTGCCGTTATCAGCTCTGTGGCCTTTCCCCGCAATTTTAATTGGCCCATGTTTTTCTTCATAGCGCTCAATACAATCGCGAATTAACTTCACAATTTGACTGTTTCCGGAACGGCCCTCATAAGCCGCCACATAATGCAGTTTGTTTAGTATTTCGCTGTCAATGCGAATGGATATGCTTTTAATAGCCATTATGTCACCTCAAAATAGATATATTATGGCTCTATTTTATATCTTATATGTAAAATGATTAAAAATAGATGTAAAATATATCTAAAGTGTTTTCTGAGGTGATGCTATGAAACATAAATCGAATGAATTTGGTGCAAGTTCTTTAGAGGCAAAAGATGAGATTTTGCCCATAGATGAAAACAAGAAGCAAGATGATGAAACTAAAAATGAACTACCTAATGACGTGCCGCCTAAATCATTGGCATCGAAATTTCTTGATGATTTTATTGCATTACCGTAAATCTTTCCATAGCGCGAAAGTTTCACGCATAGCGGATGCCACATCCATTTCGTAAACCTCTTCTAGCGCGGCAACTGACACCACATCGCCAATCTTGCCCATGGCGGCAATTTCGCCTGCCTTCATCAACATAATGTTGTCAGATAAACGCATGGCCAGGTTGATATCATGCAGCACGCCTATTACACTGCGGCTTTGCTCCTTCGCCCAATTTTTCAAATAATCTATCAATTCTAATTGAAATTTAAGGTCCAGATGGTTTGTCGGTTCGTCCAGCAGGATAACCTGTGGGTCTTGGGCCAGCGTGCGCGCCAAAAATACCCGCTGGAGCTGGCCGCCGCTTAGGGCGTTGATGCTTTTATCGCGCTCGTCCCACAGCTTTACAGTGGTGAGGCATTTTTCCACAAAGTCCTTATCCATGCGGCTAGGCGCACCCAAAAGGCCGCCCATATGCAGGTACCGCCCCATCATAACAACATCATAAACACTATACGAAAAATACACAGGGGAAATTTGGCCCAGCATGGCCACCTTTGCGGCTAATTGGCGCGGCTTCATGGCGGCGGTACTTTGGCCGTCAATTTCCACCGTGCCGCGGAAGCTTAACAAACCGCAAATTGCCTTTAGCAAGGTGGATTTGCCGCAGCCGTTAGGCCCCACAATGGCCAGGCTTTCGCCTTTTTGCACCTCAAGGCTCAAGCTTTTAACCACATCTATGCCATTGTATCCTGCGCAAACATCTATCAATTTTAACATTGCCGTCTCCTATATCACTGCCCTTGCTCTTGATTTACCCGAAACACATCAATAAAGTTAAAATGGCTTCCGATATGTCCCCCTACGCCCCCAACCAAAACCTTAATTTCTTCCACATCAGGCAGGCTGGCCAAAGAATGTATCAATCTAAGGGTGTGGATATGGCCGCCGGTGCTGCCCCAATCTGCAATTGCGCCTTCCACGGGCATCAAATCCACAACCAGCCGCCTATCTTCATACCAAACATCCCGTAGGCGTATGCCTGTATGCTCAAACATCAGCCGCTTTACATCTTCCTGCCAGCTTGCGGCGGCAATTTGCTCTGTTATATATGTGCCTTCAAAGGTGTTGTCGTCAAAGTCATAAAAACGCACCGCTACATTGCCTGTACGTGGAAAATGGCTTGGGCCGCCCTGGGTTGGCATATGCATCTGTTGTATACCCTGCACCCAATAGGCCGTTACATCCCAATGTATTTGCCCATCCTGCACGATATAGGTTAATAGCACGTCAATAGACATGCCTGACCAAGTATGTGTCGATAGCTCCATCCTGCCACTAACTGACACATACCAAGGGCCTACCGTAATGCCCTCTTCATTCAGCACAATGCCCTCTCCGCCGGTAACTTGCAGTATAATTTCGGCATTATCCATTAAGTCCGCAATAATTTCTTCATCAGAAAGACTATGCAGGAAAGCCCAAGATGCAAAGGGGTCGGGTTGGTCTAGCTCAATTTGCATTGCAGTGATTTCTTCCCTGTCCAATGCTATCCGCTCATGCTGCTGCGCAATTCTGACTTGGTTCTGCACTATAACCCTTTCTTGCTGTGCAATAGTGCCTTGCAATTCCTCAATAATTTGCGCCTGCTCCTCAATAATTTGCGAATAATCCTCAGAACCGCAAGCTACCAAAAACAAAGCAAATAGCGCAGTTAAAATCAGTTTTCTCATGCCGTCTCCTTCCTTTTCGCAAAATAGATATAGGCGAAAAACGGCGCACCTATCAGGGCTGTGATAATGCCTATCGGAAGCTCTTCCGGCCGCATTATGGTGCGCGCAACAAGGTCTGCCAGCACCATAATGGTGCCGCCCATCATGGCAGAAAGGGGGATAACAAGGCTGTGGCGTGCGCCAAAGATGCGGCGCACTATATGCGGCGCGATAAGCTCCACAAAGCCTATGATGCCAACAAAAGAAATTGCGCTGCCTGACAATAATGCCGCCGTAAGCAACAATGTCCATTTTACACGCTTTAAGTTTACACCCAGTGTTTTGGCGGTGTCTTCGCCAAAGGTCATGATGTCCATTTCGCGATGGTAGCGCAGGGCAATGAAGAGGCCAAGAGCCAAAACAGGTGCCAAAATGGCTATTGGCGGCCAGTCCCGCATTGCAACGCTGCCCATTTGCCATATAATAATTTGCTGCATAAATTCTCTTTGCAAGGCCATCAGCAGCATTGTCAGGGCGTTTATAAACAGCGAAATAACCATACCCATCAAGACGATAGTGTTATTTTCCATCATGCCATCAATGCGTGAGGCCAAAAACATGGCAACAACCATAGTTGCCATGCCCATAACAAAGCCCGCCGTGGGCAACGTTAGCATGGGCAAAAAAGCAATGCCCGAAAATATCACAAGGGCAGCACCCAACGACGCGCCTGATGAAACGCCCATTGTAAAAGGTGATGCCAGCGGATTGCGCAAAGTGGATTGCATGATGGCACCGCTTACGGATAGCATCCCGCCTACCACAAAGGCCAGCAGGGCGCGGGGCAAACGCAAGTTCCATATTATGGCGCTATTTGCCGCACTGATATCATCCACATTGCCTATCCCAAGGGTTCTGTTAAGGATTATACGAATAATTTCCATAGGTGCAACATTAACGCCGCCTATTGCAATGGCAAAAAGCAGCGTCCCGATAGCTATGATGCATAGTATTATGACCTTACGTTTCATGGCGTGAAATATTCTGGATAAATGGCCGCCGCCATCTGCCGTAGGGCTATAACCACATTGTGGTTGGCGCGGCTGGTGGCATTGGTGTCAATTTGATATACGCGGCCGGCAGCCACGGCATCAAGGCCGTTCCAGCCGGGGCGCGAGGCAATTTCGCTCACAGGGTCGGGCATAAAGCCCTCATTGGTAAGTATCACATCAGGGTTTGCGGCCAAAATAAATTCATCAGAAACAGAAATCCAGCCATCGTGATCCGCAAAAACATTTACGCCGCCAACCAGCGTAAGCAGCTCGTTTAAGAAGGTGCCGCTTCCAAAGCTAAATGTCATTGGTGCGGGAGATATTTCAAAATAAACGGTGCGGTGGTGAGTGATGCCACTTGCAACGGCTTCAATTTCAGCAATTTCGGCTACCATGTTGGCAATAATTTCTTCGCCACGGGCCTCAACGCCCATGGTTGCCGCAATCAGCCGTATCACATCGTAAATTTCATCAACAGTAGTAGCCGTAGGCACACGAGCCACCGTCACACCGGCTTCCGCCAGCAGCGTCATGGGGTTTATTTCATCGGCAAAAATATCAGAAATTATGTCAGATTCAAAAACAATACCGGGGCTAAGGGCCATTAATGTCTCGCCGTCCAATGCCATCATGTCAAACAGGGTTAAATCCCCTGACAAACCAGGGATATCCGTAGAAAAGGTGTCGGTTGCAATAATTTCGTCGGCAAAGCCCAAATCTACCAAAATTTCAGTAATTACAGGCCCAAGGGAAACTATCCCGCCTTGCTGCCCGCCGCTGCCGGCCGCGCCGCAAGCCGCAAAAACAAATAGCCCCGCCAACAATACAATCAATTTCTTCATTTCATTCTCCTTTGTGGGCAAAAATAAAAAATCCCGATAAAATCGGGAGACAAAAGCGAAAAATGCTTATAAAGCCGCAAACCGCATAACATCTCCCCTATCCTCTGTAGAGTTGACTTCAACAAATGGCACAAGTCTTCCGGCTTAGGCATCAAACATATTTGCCACCTTCTCAAGCTTTCGCCCAATGGTTTACAAGCAAATACTAGCCAACACGGCAGCAGGACTGCTTGGGAATTTAACCCAATTCCTTTGTCGCCACTTGGTTTTTCAATTGTAAAGCTATACCAATATCCCGCCAAAACAGTAACAGAAAAACGCAGGATTTTTGCATCAAGGCAAGGAAGCGACGACGCGGCGTGCCTAAAGGCACGCAAGGAGAAGCTGACGATGTCCTTGGTGCAAAAAGACAAGTTTTTGTTACTGCTTTGGTGGGATATTGGTATATTTTATACCAAACCCTTTTCTTTGTCAAGTTAGAAATAAAATGGGCAGCCATAAGGCCGCCCGCACAAATGCTATACTAGTACTAGTTATACGTCTTCTTTTGCTTCTTGCCCCTTGGGGCTTCCGTCGTTTCTCCTACATCACTGGTTGGTACCGGAATTTTGCTCTCGTTATCCGCCTTGGGTTTGCCCTTTTTCGCCATATCTTTTACCTCCTATATATGGTGAATAAAGTTGTTGGCCTTGTTCATGGCCCTTCTGCCGTCTCTAAGCATTCTTTTGCGGGTGCGCTTATCGCTCATGGCAATAGCCAGGCCAATTGCCCCCAATGCGCCGCCCGCGATAAGTCCGCTAGTAAATTTTCCCATGTAAATCACTCCTCATGCTGTAAAGTTTCTTAGCTATAGTGTTCACATTTAGGCGGATTTTATTCAAGCTTTTCTGAAATGTTTTACATAACCAAATGCAAGGAAGCCAAAGCCCAAAATGGCTATAACAACGGACATTATCATTGAAACTGACAGGTTTGTGCCCGCAAGCAGTAGCTGGTCGGTACGTAACCCTTCGATGAAAAAGCGCGCCACACCATACACGAGGAAGTAATAGGCCAAAAGCTCGCCATTAAATTTCTTGTGCTTGCGATATAGGTTAAGGGCGATAAACAGCGCAAAATTAATGGCGGCCTCGTACAAAAATGTGGGATGCACAGAGATATATGTGATGCCTTCGCGCACAATAGCGTAATTAAGCATCTCCGGGGTTACGGCGCTTGGGTTATGTACCTGGTCCAGCCTAAGGTGCATAGCAAAAAGGCCGTCAGTGTAGCCGCCAAAAGCTTCACGATTTATAAAGTTGCCAATACGCCCGATGGCGTGGCCTATAATAAGGCCAACGATGCCGGTGTCCGCAAAATTTAGAAAGCTGATTTTTTTTATCCGCGCGAAAACAATTGCGGTGATAATAGCCATAATAACAACGCCATATATGGCCAGCCCGCCTTGACGAATGTCAAAAATACGGCCAAATGTCCATGTTTCGTCCCAGGCAAATATGACGTAGAAAATTCTGGCGCCTATGATGCAGGCAGGCACCACATACATCGCAAAATCCATGTAAATATTAGGGTCTTGCCCTGTCTTTTTCGGTGCAAAGATAGCGCCGAAATACACACCCGCCACAATGCCCAGCACCACAAAAATTGCGTACCAATATATCTCAAATCCAAATACCGTAAAGGCTACATTGCTAATAGTGTTAAAAGTTATGCCCAAATTGGGAAAAATGATATCAGGCAAAATTTCTCCTCCATTTCAATTTGTTTTATACAAGTATATCACAAATTATGGCAATGTCAAATGGCTTTGAAAAAATCATACCAAACTGCCGTTAGGGTTATATAACAATACGTAGAACTGCTATACCATGACGGCTTATACTAACCTATATCAATACGACGGTAAAATCAACACCTGCCCAATAACAATATGGTTTGCGTCTTCAATGTCATTAAGCTCCATTATCCTTGCCACCATGCCAATGTCGCCATAAAACATCTGGCTAACCGCAAAAAGCGTGTCGCCTGGCTGTATCACATAGGTTTCCGGTATGTTGGCAAAAACAGGCGTTGCCTCTTCCGGCGGCGGCGTTGCTTCCGGCGTTGGCTGCGGCGTTGGCGTGGCAACGGGCTCTGGGGAAGGTGTAGGCGGCGGCGTCACCGTTGGCTGCGGCGTGGCGGCAGGGGTATACTCGTATTGCCCTGTTCCATCGGCCACATTATCGCCCGAAACTGCTTGAGCATGGACATCTTGCCCTGATGCAAACACAGGCAAACTCGCCAGTTGGCGAATTTGGTCCGCAATAACCACATGGTTGCCATCTATGGTAACAATGGCATTTTCCAGGGCACTTATGCGGCTGTCGCTTTGCAAAAGCCCGGCACCCATGATAAAAGTAGTGATAAATAGCACGGCACATAGCCCGATAAGTAAATTGGACATCTTGCGCATGTCCTCAACGCTCCTTTCTTCCTTGTGCGTCGTCTTTACACTGGACATGGCACTGCTTCTTCTGCCCAGCGCACGTGCCGGTGCCTCATCCCGCTTTTCTTCCTTTGGCTTTTTCTTGGGCTGGCTGTCCTCAAAAATTTTTAGCCTGGTGGATGGCACATCTTCTGTCTTTTTCGCAACTTCGCGCACCTTCGCGCGGTTTATGCGGTTGTTGTTCATGTATTCTTGCATACCCTTGTTTTGGTCGTAATATACAAAATAGCCGCCCGTCTCTTCCACGCCCGTCATTTCGGTATTCCACATGTAAAACAAGTTTAGCTTTTCGATAGGGTCCATCACAAACAACACCTGATACGGCCGCGTGAAATTGTTCATGTGATAGTCCGCATAGGAAGGGTTAAGATGCACGCCATAGCCTGGTTGAGATTGCATCCAGCCCAAAATTTCGCTTCCGGGGAAATAGCGGGCCAGCTCTTCCTCTGCGTGGTCGTAAGAAGCATCTGTAAAAGTTTCCATGTTGTCGATATACTCGCTATGTACGCCCTGTATCACGCCGTGGACAAACACATAGGGCACAGCGTCAATTATCATGTATTTTCCTACGAGAAAAGCGATTTTCTCTGTGTGGCCGCCGCTTTCGGCATATTGCTTTAGATATGAGCAAACATAATCTTCCATATAAATCTTCATGGAAACGCCGTCCGTGTTGCCAATTTGTCTGATGTTTGTGGGCAATGCAAACTTATTCATTGTATTTCCTCCAATCTCATCTATAATTTCCAAAGTTGTCCACATTTGAAAACATTAGAGAAATTGTAGCACACCCAAAAGGAATAAATTGGAAATACATGTCGCCATAGAACTTCTTTCGTGTTAAAAAAAACGACATTAATAGAGCACGGCTATTTCACCCAATACCGCGTCCCATCCTTGGTTCTGTCCATAAAACCATACTGTATCAAGGCCCGCCGCACAGATTCAAAATCATCAAAATACCGCTTTATTATCTCATTAACTTCCTTTTCGCTGTAATCCACCCCTGCTTCAAAATCATCCATAATTTTTTGCATAACAATTATTTTCTTCTTCTCTCTTGCCGGAAAGCGTTTTATCAGCACCTGGCCATCAGGGCCAAAATATCGCGCCAGCACCTCTTTCTTTTCGGCTTGCGTTATGGCAAAACGCTCGTCTATGGCGTTAGCTGTGAGGTGAAAATCTATCAATTTGTCACCATCGGACGCGGTTTTTCGCCCTTGTTTTTGATTTTCCATCTGCTCCTCCAATAATTCCGTCAAGGCAACCAAAATTTTGGCCTGCTTGTATTTTTCACGTATCGCAAAACGCTGATTTCTAATGGTTGAAACACTATTAGCCCCTGTCATGGCCGCAATCTCTTTATCTGAATGTCCCTGATAAAAAAGCCGCGCCAATTCTTCCTGCCCTGCCGAAAGGCCGGTATAGGCTCGCCCCATATCCAAATAAAATTCAAACATAGGTGGATGTTGTGCCTTCACATGGCCATCTATAGCCTTTTCCGCGTCATAAAATGTATCCGCCACAGGATAAACAACGCCGCGCTCAAAAGACTGCCCGCACAGCAGGCAAATATAAATCCCCTTTTGCTCATCAAATTTAAAGCCGCGTTTTAAATCTTCAATAGAAGAATTCCAAAACATTGCTCCGTCCATAACAACCAAACCTCCGCAAAATAATCGTAGTATTCTATAGATAAATTCAATTATATCTATATTTCATTCAATTGTCAAGCTAAAAATAAAAAAGGGCGAACACAGTTCGCCCCTACGTATTCCTCGCTTTTACAAATCTCCTATTAATTCAAGCACAGATTTTGATAAGATGCCCAGCCGCCTTTGCGCATCCGCACCATCATCCCCCGTAACACCCATATATATCTTAATTTTCGGCTCTGTCCCCGAAGGGCGCACGCAAAACCACGCGCCGTCCTCAAGGACGTAATAAAGCACATCGGAGGAGGGAAAACCCGCAACCTTGCCGCCTTTATAGTCCCGAAATTCCCCAAGTGCCACGCCGCCAACGCTTTTCGGCGGGTTTTCGCGCAAACCGGCCATGGTGGTCTGTATTTTGGCGAGGCCTTCCATGCCCTTTAGCGTAACGGATTTTACGGCTTCTTTAAAATAGCCATATTTTTTGTAAATTTCATCCAGTCCATCAAAAATGGACATGCCACGAGATTTATACCACGCCGCAATTTCGCAGATAAGCATGGTGGCAGAAATGGCATCTTTGTCCCGCACTCCGCTGCCTGATAGATATCCGTAGCTTTCCTCAAAGCCGAAGATGTAGGTGTGCTCACCACTTTGCTCCCACAAGCGTATCTTTTCGGCAATGTATTTAAAGCCCGTCAAAACCTCGTAAAATGCGGCACCATAGGCGGCGGCAATTTCGCGTGTAATATTTGTGGAAACTATTGTGGAGATGATGGCAGAATTTTCGGGCAGCTTGCCCTGTGCCTGCTTCTGCGACAAGATATATTCTGCCAACAAAATGCCCGCCGCGTTGCCACTTAGCAGCTCATATTCACCTGCGCGGTTCTTCACCATAGCCCCCATGCGGTCGGCATCGGGGTCGGTTGCAACGATAATATCGGCATTTTTGGCCTTCGCAAGCTCCGCCCCCAGCGCAAAGGCGTCAGGGTCTTCAGGATTTGGATATTTCAACGTGGTAAAATTTGGGTCGGGCTGCTCTTGCTGCGGCACCACATGTATATGCTTAAAGCCCGCGCTACGCAGCGCATGACACACGGGCACATTACCCGCACCGTTTAACGGCGTGTAAACAATATTAAAATCATCCGCCATTTTCGCTATAACATCGGCATTTAGGCTCTGGGATAGCACCTCGTCCATATATTTATCATCCATGTCGCTACCCAAAACGGTCAGCATCCCGGATTTTATGGCTTCATCTTTATCGGCTACTTTCAGCCCTGCAAAATCCTGAATTTTATTGACATAAGCGATAACATCCTCATCCTGGGGCGCAACAAATTGCCCGCCATCGGCCCAATATGCCTTATACCCATTGTATTCAGGCGGATTATGGCTAGCTGTTATCATCACCCCAGCGATGCACCCAAGCTGCCTGATGGCAAAGGAAAGCTGGGGCGTTGGGCGTAAATCTTCAAAAACATAAGCCTTTATGCCGGATGCAATCATGATAAGGGCCGTTTCCAGCGCAAATTGCCGCGAAAACCTGCGGCTGTCATGAGACACAACAACGCCGCGCGCAGCACCATCCGTTGTGTTTTCCAAGATATAGTTCGCAAGGCCCTGGCTTGCCCTGCGTACGGTATATACATTCATGCGGTTTGTGCCCGCACCTAAAATGCCCCGCAAGCCGCCTGTGCCAAAGGCCAAATCTTGATGAAACCTCTCTTCAATTTCCTGGGCATCTTCCGCAATGGCCAAAAGCTCTGCCCTTGTTTCGTCGTCCATAGCGGCGTTGTCGCGCCAAAGTTCATATCTTTTTATATGCTCCATATATTCACCTCATTTTGGATAATTATAACATATCTATCACTTGGCCCGCAACGGTCTTTTTTCATAGGAAGTCTGCAAAAATCGTGTTAGAAAGGTCCACCCCTTGGGGTGTCAAGGCTATTTTTGGGCCGCTTACACAAAGCAGCCCCTGTGCCGCAAACTTCTCTAATTGCTCGCCATAAACATCAAAAATATCGCACCCAAATCTCTTTGCAAACTCCTGCGTATCTATGCCGCCAATCAAACGTAGGCCAAGTATCACAAATTCCGTCATTTCTGCCGCTTTATCAATTTCTTCTAAAAGTTTGCATGAAAAATCGCCACCTATATAGGCATCTATATCATCCGTCTTGCATATCCGCCGCTTCTGCACAAAACCATGGGCATTTACGCCAAAGCCCACGTATTCGCGATGGGTCCAATATCCCAAATTATGGCGACAAGCAAACCCTCTCTTCGCCCAATTTGAAATTTCGTAATGCTCAAAACCTTGGGCAGCAAGCATCTCTTTGGCAAGATGGTACATATCCCTATCTTCGGCTTCATCAGGCATGGCGGCTCGTAGGGACAACATTTTGTCGCCCGCCAACGCCGTGCCATCCTCAACCGTCAAGGCATAGCACGATATGTGCGTTATTGGCAGCTTTACGGCCATCGCCAATGTACGCCTAAAGTCACAAAGGCTTTGGTGCGGCAAAGCAAACATAAGGTCTATGTTGATATCATCAAAACCAGCGCGATTAGCCAGCTTTACAGCCTCAACAGCCTTTTCAGCAGAATGCACACGCCCCAAAGCCGAAAGCAAGCGGCCATCAAAGCTTTGTACACCAATGCTTATGCGGTTAAAGCCCATTTGCTTCAGCTTCGTAAGATAAGACAAATCAACAGTTTCGGGATTGGCTTCGGTTGTTATGGAAATATCGCTTGCAAGGCTATAGTTACGCCTTACAGTGCTGACAATGCGCTCCAACTGCCCCACCGTCAATGTCGTAGGTGTGCCGCCACCAAAAAATACACTAACCACCCCATAACCCACAAAATCAACCGCACTTTGGGCAATATCAGCGCACAACGCGTCCACATAGGGCCCCATCATCTCATCTTTGCCGCAAAACGACAAAAAATCGCAGTAAATACACTTTACGCGACAAAATGGGATGTGGATGTAAATTGATAATGATCTCATTTCAGATGCTCCCGCTTTTTCCATTTGGGATGTTCATACCACGCCTCTCCGGAAAATTTATTCCAAGAAACGGTTGAAGAAGAAAACGAAATAGTCATAACATAACCCATGCCGCCATCAAAGCTACCGTCAATATCAAAACGTGCAACATATCTGCCATCTTCGGCTATTTCATACCCCTTCATGCCCATAATAAAGCAATTGGCAGCTAGTGTGCTTTCTATAATTTCATCATATTCTGCTGGTATGGCAATTTCAGCTCCTACTGATTTTATTAAAACACCGCCCGCGCCATAAGTTTTATACTCATTAAAAACAATGTCCTCAATAATGGCATTTTCAAAAACAATCCCGGCATCTTCAACGCACATATCTTTCGTAAAGCTATTTTGAGAATTTTCAGTTGTAGCATTAATTTCAGACATCAGCCATAAAAAATTTTTGCCACGCCATTCCATGGCCTTTAGATGGGCATCATGATATTCAAAATGGTCTAATTCATTAATTGCTACATACCTCAAAATGACATCTCCCTATCAAAATACCCTTCATAAATTCGGTTTCATTATGCACACGATATGCCACCACAACCTCTTCCTCAGTGCAGCCTATCAAAATTTTTACCTCAGCATCACGCTTTGCCAAATCAACAACACAAATAATTGCACCAACCTCACGCGATGGCGCAGAGCCGCACCAAACATCAATGCCGCCGCCGTCCAATGCCGCCGTATCCTTTAGATAGCCATAGTCCAGCGGATATATAAAATCAGGATATCGAGGATGGGCACTGCCCTTGGGCCTATCAATAACAATTTCAGATTGCGCTACAAGCGCGTCCAACGCTTGCCAAAAGGCGATATCTTTCATATCACAATCCTCTTTAAATAACATCTATTTAATATTTTGCCGCCCTTATAAGTACTTCAAGCATGTCTATTGCTTCTTTTTGGGTTTCCAAATATTTTTCGTACTTTTTTCTTACATGGAGAATCTGCTCGCTCTCATTGCATTTATGAAAAACTGCATTATTTATCTTCTCTCTAGTTTCTTCATCTATTTCTTCATGTTTTCTGAACTGCGTGACAAGCTTATAGATATCTTCTCCACTATTTTGCAATATAGAGGGCAACAGATATTCCACAATAGCTCTAACACTTCTGTCGAGAGGCTGCCCATTCTCATCAAATATTTCGTTTAGTATATACACCACTTCGTCTACAGGAGAGTGTCTTATTTTTAGGTACTCCTCAATATTGGAGCGCAGCTCTTCCATTTGTGTGGCAAGGTTTTCAGGAATTTCAAGTTTTCTGCTATCCAGCTTTATTTCGCTCCAAACATTATATTGTGGATAGGGACCTGAAGGATGTGCCCCCTCATTAAAAGTTATATGAGATGGAAAAGGAGCTTTAACTAAAATGTGACCATGTATTTTCATCAGCTCATCATATAGTGGACGATAAATCGTTTCTTTCTTTCTCATATTCGCTTGATGCTTTAACTGCTTTGCTTGAACCCAAGTTGAGCCTAAAAGAGTAAAGACACCGCCTACTATCGCACCCAGTAAAGCCGCAAAAACACCTGTGCTCATAAGCATAACATGAATTATCGCCTCTCTAGTGAAATGCAATGCAAATAAAGCTAAAACTATAGCCACCACTCTTGTAGACATAGCAAACCCCTACATGTAAGATTTCAAACCCCAAGAATTTCATTTCTCTCTTGTGTTCTACAATCTATTACAAAATTGCCCTCTAATCTTCATCCAGCTTCAACACCGACATAAACGCAGATTGTGGCAGCTCTACACTACCCACCTGGCGCATCCGTTTTTTGCCCTCTTTTTGCTTTTCAAGCAGCTTTTTCTTACGGGTGATGTCGCCGCCATAACATTTGGCCGTAACGTCCTTACGCAAGGCCCTCACGGTTTCGCGGGCAACAATTTTGCTACCCACACCGGCTTGGATAGGTATTTCAAACTGATGGCGCGGTATCTCCAGCTTCAATTTTTCCACAATCTTGCGGCCGCGCTCTGCGGCACTGTCTTTGTGGACGATGAAGGACAGGGGGTCCACAATTTCTTTGTTGATATAGGTATCCAGCTTTACCAATGCAGATTCCTTGTAGCCAGTAAGCTCATAATCAAAGGAAGCATAGCCGCGGCTGCGCGACTTCAGCGCATCAAAAAAGTCATAAATAATCTCATTTAGCGGCATGTCGTAAACCAGCTTTGCCCTGTCTTCTTCGATATAGTCCATGGACACAAAGAGGCCGCGCCGCCCTTGACAAATTTCCATTATGGCCCCAATATACTCGCTAGGCAAAATAATTTCCGCCTTCACGATGGGCTCTTCCATTTTCGCAATATAACTAGGCTCTGGAAAGTCCGCAGGGTTTGAAATTTGCTTCATACTTCCGTCTGTCAAATGTATTTTATAGTTAACCGAAGGGGCCGTACACACCAAATCTAAATTATATTCGCGCTCCAACCTTTCTTGTATAATCTCCAGATGCAAAAGCCCCAAAAAGCCGCAATTAAAGCCAAAACCAAGGGCCATGGATGTTACAGGCTCGTAAAACAGTGAAGCATCATTTAATATCAACTTCTCCAGCGCGTCCCGCAAATCCGGATACTTACTGCGGTCAGCCGGAAAAATGGATGAAAACACCATGGGCGTTGCTTTCTTATAACCAGGAAACGGCTTGTCCGTGGGGTTCTCCGCATGTGTCACCGTATCACCAGGCAGCGTGTCCGCCACATTTTTGATGCTGGCTGTAAAATACCCAACCTCGCCCGCGGAAAGCTGGCCCGTTGGAACAAAATTTCCAGGCGCAAGCATCCCAACCTCTATAACCTCATAATCCTTCCCGCTGCCCATAAAGCGTATCGTCTCGCCCTTTTTCAGCGTGCCATCAAAAACCCGCACAAAAACAATAACGCCTTTATAAGAATCAAACAAACTATCAAAAATAAGCGCGCGAAGGCTGCCATCCGTGCTGCCCGTAGGCGGCGGCACATCCTTAATAATACGCTCAAACACCGCCTCAATATTAAGCCCCGTCTTAGCAGATATCAACGGCGCATCATCCGCCACAATACCAATGATGTCTTCCACCTGTTTTATCACCCGCGGCGGGTCTGCCGCCGGCAAATCTACCTTGTTTATCACAGGCACAATCTCCAAGCCCTCATCAATGGCCAAATACACATTGGCCAGCGTCTGGGCCTGCACACCCTGTGCCGCATCCACCACCAAAACAGCACCCTCACACGCCGCCAACGACCTGCTAACCTCATAATTAAAATCCACATGTCCCGGCGTGTCTATCAAATTAAGCGTATATTCCTGCCCATCAGCCGCGCGATAAATAAGCCGCACCGCCTGGGCCTTAATGGTAATACCCCGCTCGCGCTCCAAATCCATATTATCCAGCACCTGGGCCTGCATCTCCCTCTCCGTCAGCAACCCAGAATTCTGTATAAGCCTGTCCGCCAGCGTAGACTTTCCATGGTCTATATGGGCAATTATCGAAAAATTCCTAATATTTTGCATGTTTCTCCTCTTTCTCACTTTGTTAGTCCTGTATATTCTACCAAAAAACTTTGTAAATTACAACAAAATTGTTTTGCCGCCTCATCATTACGGCTTCCGCCCTCAATCCCCACAATTTTCCTTCAACAACTCATCATACGTCGTCCGCAAAACATCCCGTATCCCACGCAATTGCGACGCCTGCACATGCTGTATGCCCCTCTCTATCTTCACCAGCGTCTCCCGCGTCATGTCCACACCCAAAAGCTGCAAGCGCGTTACCATCTGCGTTTGCCCAAAACCCCGCGCCTTGCGTATCGCCCTAATGTTTGCGCCAATATGTATCCTGCCATCCTGTTTTATCTTTTGCTCCATAATGCCACTCCTTGCGGACTAAAATTGGTCCATATTTTTCTTGATTCTACAGGAAGCATATGATATAATAGGACTGATATTAGTCCAAAATTGAAATGGAGGAGAATTTTATGAGAAAAACAATCTTAACCTTTATGGCAGGTGTTTTGCTTGCCACTATTGCTTCATCTACGGCATTGATGGCAAGTCCCGAGATGAGACAACTTTTTTTCGGAGTTAATGTAGTGGTAGACGGCAGGCCATTGCAACTGGACGGTATCGACAGACCCTTTATTATGGATGGCAGAACATTTTTGCCTGTAAGCGTGATTGCTCGGGAACTTGGTGTTCCTACAACATGGGACGGCGATACAATGACTGTTTTTGTCGGACAGATTGCTGGTATGCCAGATAACCATTTGCATAATATCCAGCATACGAATGTTGTAAGAGGTCGTACTAGTCATGGCGTTGAACGAATTACAAATCCTATAACGGACATACAAGGCAATGTGCATACAAATGGCATTAATTTACGGTAATCCCCGGCAGGCGGTGCCTGGAGCCTAATACAAAATGATCCTGATAGGGCTGCAATAATTGTTGACTATCCATTAAACAGCCGATATAGCACGCTAAGCGGAAATATCACTGTTTCGGGAGCTACAAGAGGCGCACCTTCAGGGAGCCCTGTTGATATTATGTTTATAGGCGATGGTAGGCTTATTCATACGGCGGTTCATGTAACTTCAACATCATCTCAGAATTTTTCAATATCGGTTGCCGGCGTTAATACACTAACAATCAAGCTTGTACCGCAAGACTTTTGGAGCACGGATGTTGCCCTAACTGACCTTGGCCTATTCAGATAACTCTGCAAGATTTTCATAGCATAGGTGTCGCTCTTAAAAGCCTTGATCTTTTCAGAAAATTTTATAGTTGCGATTAAAAAGCCGCCGCAGGCACAAAGCCACGGCGGTTTTTTTATTTACGCACAATTTTTATTTTCCATAACGATATTGCAGATTTGCCTTCAATTGTGTATAATTGATATAATATGCTTGCAGGAGGGTTGCGGAAATGGATATTTTCAAGAGAATATGCGCTTTTTTCATGATATTGCTGTTTATTGCCGCGCCCCCAGAGGTTTTTGCATCCGAGGCGGCTGAGGTACACGCCGCGGCCCACATTTTGATAGAGGCCCACGACGGCCGCATCCTTTCAGAGCATGAGGCCCACAGGCGCATGTACCCTGCCGCCACCACCATGATTTTAACCGCCATCTTGGCCTACGAGCATATAGGCCTTGACGAAATTCTTATCGCGGGCAATGAGGTGACGATGCTGCCGCCGGGTAGCGCGCGCAATTTCCACGAGCCCGGTGAGGCTATCCTGGGCATAAACCTTTTGCGCGGGATGCTGATAGGCTCCGGTAATGATACGGCCAATATCGTGGTGCTAGAGGTAGCGCGACGCGCGTCAGGCAATGAAAATATGCCTTTTAACCAGGCTTTGCTTACATTTTCAAATTTGATGACGCAACGGGCAAGAGAGCTTGGCGCGCTGGATTCTAATTTTGTAAATCCCCATGGATATCACCATGATAATCACTATACCACTGCATACGACATGGCGCAAATTGCGCGCCATGCCATGAGCATCCCCACAATTGCCCAAATTGCGGGGCAGGCCACTTTTTCGGGCCCCATGGCAGGCGACGGGATTGGTGTGCCTGATGGGGCATTGCGCCTTTCGCGCACATGGCGCTCTCCCAATGAATTAATTCACATGGGCGAGCATCATTATCCCTACGCCATAGGGCTGCGCACAGGCAGGACGGATCATGCGGGAGATTCCCTTGTGGCCGCCGCCGCCCGTGATGGCGTAACCCTTATTTCGGTCACTTTTAATTCGCCTGAGATTGATTATGCCCCCACAAGATGGCAAGACAATGTTAATTTATTTGAATTTGGCTTTGAAAACTTTGCCCATCGCACATTTTTAGAGGCAAATACCGTCATTGGCGAAATGCAAATTTACGACCCCCAGCTGGATGACGATGGCATTTTGGAGTTTTTCTCCGCGGTCCGAGGTATGCTTTTTTTAAGCCGGGAAGAGGCGGCGCGCTTACAAAGAGAGATCGCGTTTGAACCCGATGTTGTTATATATGATGAGGAATATGGGCAGATGTTTGTGGCACCCGTAGAGGAAGGCGCGGCCATTGGCAACGTATCGTATACCTTGGATGGCGAGGTGGTGTTTACCGCCGCCATATACGCTTCCCGCTATGTGCCCCTGCGCACCACCGCATCCGATATAGACTTTTACATGACCCGCGTAAATGAAATCTTTTTCTCAACTTCGTCCATACCGTTTTGGATTGCGGGCGTGTCAGTTTTAATTTTGCTTATCGTGCTGATAACCATGGCGCGAAATGCCAGAAAGCGTAAAAAGAGCAATTATAAATACAATTGGAGATATTAGGAGGGCTTGACATATGAAGGTTATCTTGTTGGAAGACGTAAAGGGTGTTGGCAAAAAAGACCAAATTATTAATGCCGCGGACGGATATGTACGCAACTTTCTTTTCCCTAAAAAACTGGCACTAGAAGCCAACAAAGCTAATTTAGCCATGCTTGAAAAGAAAAAGAAGGGCGCAGAGGCGCAAAGGATAAAAAACCTGGAAGATGCCCGTGCCATGAAGGCTGTGCTGGAAGAAAAAACCTTACAAATTTCGCAAAAAACAGGCGATGCCGGCAGGCTGTTTGGTTCTGTTACCAATAAGGAAGTAGCCCAAATGCTGTTGGAGCAAGAAGGCATTGATGTTGACCGCAAAAAAATCACGATACCCGAAGCCATAAAGACAGTGGGAGAACATATCGCCGAAATACGGCTGCATACAGATGTCACAGCCATCTTGAAGCTGGAAATTAAAAGCCTTAACTAGGAGAACGATAATATGAGCTATGTGAAAGATAATAAACTTGCTTGGGAAGAAAGCTTTGAAAACCGCAAGCAAAATTGGGGCGAAGATAATTATATAAGGCTGAAAAATGAAAAACTACCCTTTTTCAATGCCGATATGAAGGCAGAGCTTGAAAAGATTGATTTTCGCGGAAAAACGGTGGCGCAATTTTGCTGCAATAATGGGCGCGAGCTTTTATCCCTTATGGGACTTGGCGTTTCATCCGCTGTTGGCTTCGATATCGCAGAAAACATAATCGCCCAAGCAAAAGACACCGCCACAAAGGCAGACATACAAAATTGCGAATTTGTAGCCTGTAATATATTGGACATCCCTGATAAATATCACGGTCAATTTGACATATTGCTTCTTACAGTTGGCGCGATATGCTGGTTTGAGGATCTAAACCCATTTTTCAACATGGCTTCAAAATGCCTGAAAGACAACGGCATATTGATTATCAACGAGATACACCCCTTTGAAAATATGCTTCCTGTCCCGGGCGAAGAGGCATTTGACGCGAGCAATCTTAATAAATTTGCATATTCATATTTCAGAAAAGAGCCATGGATTGAAAATAGCGGAATGGGCTATATATCCGGAGAATTTAAATCCAAGACATTCACCAGCTTTTCCCACACCCTGTCCGACATCATAAATGCCCTATCCGCAAACGGACTGAAAACAACAAGGCTTCAAGAATACGATTATGATATTGGGCTGACGGATGTGTATGACAACAAAGGGTTTCCTCTCTCGCTTATCCTTATTGCAGAGAAATAAGAACCAGTCCTGGCAGAACAAAGGAGGCGTTTCCCATTTGGGTATTTTGGATTTTGAATATATTGGCAATTCTTACTATTATTTTTTCATGGTTTTGCAATAAATTTAAGTTTCGCATAACGTCACTCATTATCTATATCTTATCCATCATGCCTTCCGTCGGCGTTTTCGCCGTTATGATTTACGACCAATTTTTCCACATAAGCAGAGGTGTGCCCGGACATCAATATTTAATTTTAATGCTAACCCCTGTGGCAATGTTTGTATCCATAGGCCATATATGCCACATAGTGCATATAAAACGAGAAAGAGCAAAGAAATAGGAGATATCAAATGCGCGTTTGCATACTTATGGGCAGCCCAAAGCCAAATGGCAACACAGCAAAGCTTTGCAAGCCCTTTATCCATGAATTAGAATTACATAAAGCCGAAGTTGAATATATCCCCCTTCACGGCAAAAATGTAGCATCCTGCATTGGGTGTATGCGTTGCCAAGATGTTGAGGGCGAATATGGCTGCGTGCTACAAGACGATATGCAGGCCATCGTCCAAAACATTTTGCGGGCCGACGCTTTGGTATATGCCACACCAATATACACGTGGCAAGCAACGCCACCGCTAAAGGCTGTTATGGACAGAATGTTTGGCCTAAACAAATTTTACGGCAGGTTACCTCGCGAAACCCTTAATAAAACCAAGGCCGTCGGCCTTATTACCACATGCGGCTATGCTCCGGAATATGCCGCCGACCTCCTAGATGAGGCTGTTAAGCGATGGTGCAAACATTCCGGCATCCCTTATGTCGGCATGTACGCCGTGAGAGATGATAATATTGACGATTTAGCAGCAAAAAGGTGCCATGGATTTTGCTAACACCGTCATTGCTGCATTAAAATAATAAAAATTCGGAAGTGAAATTGATATGGAAGAATATTCAGACCAAATACAGCGGCCCATGCCCCGCGATGAAGCGGCAGAGCTGGCCGTAATAAGCTCTATGATATTTGATGCCGAGGCCCTGATATCAGGGGCAGAATTTGTGCGTCCCGAGGACTTTTACAGGCTGGATTACCGCCTTGTCTTCCAGGCCCTGCTGGATTTACACAACATCGGCACACCTGTAGACCTGATAACGCTGCGCAATAAGCTGGAAGAGCGCGAAGCCTTCGACAAAGTAGGCGGTGCCGAGGCCCTTGCCGCCATTGCATCCTCGGTATCCACATCCGCCAATATCAAACAGTATATCAAGATAGTGCTGGACCGCTCCATGCAGCGCAAGCTCATCTTGGCATCAAATGAAATTCAAAATGACAGCTACGCGGGCACAAAGTCCGTTGACAGCATTTTGGACGATGCCGAAAGTGCCATTTTCTCCATAGCAGAAAAACGCCACACCCTGGGCTTCATCCACATCAACGATGCCCTGCTTTCATCTATCGCCGTCATCGAAAAAGCCTACAAACAGGGCAGCAAGATAACGGGCATAGAAAGCGGCTTTACAGATTTAGACCTAAAGACAGCCGGCTTTCACCCATCAGACCTTATTTTGATAGCCGCACGCCCATCCATGGGCAAAACCGCCATAGCCCTTAACATGGTGGCCCACGCCGCAATACATACGGGCGTGCCAACCGCCATTTTCTCACTGGAAATGAGCAAAGAGCAACTGGCCAACCGCCTTATCGCTTCTGAGGCCCGCGTGGACGCGGGTAGACTGCGCAATGGGCAGCTAGACCCCACGGACTGGGCCGCCATAGCAGAATCCCTTGGCCCTCTGTCCACAGCACCCATCTTCATTGACGATACACCGGGCATAACCGTCCCTCAGCTGCGCAGCAAATGCCGCAAACTAAAGCTGGAGCACGGCCTAGGCCTTATTGTAATAGATTATTTGCAGCTGATGTCAGGCACCAGCAGCAGCGGTGGTGGCTTTGCATCCCGCCAGCAAGAAATTTCCGAAATATCCCGCGCGCTAAAAGCCTTAGCCCGCGAAATGGATGCCCCCGTGATAGCATTATCCCAGCTTTCCCGCGCACCGGAATCCCGAAGCGACCGCAGACCCATCCTCTCCGACCTGCGCGAATCCGGCGCAATAGAGCAAGATGCAGATCTGGTATGCTTCATCTACCGTGACGAATACTACAACCCCGATACCGAACGACCCGGCGTTGCGGAAGTTATAATAGCCAAGCAAAGAAATGGCGCAACAGGCACCATAGAATTAATGTATCAAGGCAACTATGTCCGCTTTGTAAATTTAGAGCAGTCCGAAAGTTCGGGCTATGCACCGTTTTAAACGAGGTCTATAATAATGAAGAAGATAATCGCTGTAATTTTTATATTACTTACCGCCTTGCTTTTAGCGGCCTGCGATAACAGGCCCGCTGGTGCTGGTTATTTTGAGGCAGAGGCCAATGGCCTTGAGGCAGAATTTGAAAGAATACGTGAAAATTCTCAATTGCCAATGGGTTATGAATGGATAGAATTTGATTTAAATGGAGACGGGATAGACGAGCTGATATTAAGGCACGAGCGCGGCCGCATAGCGTCTATCTATGTCTTCGATTACGAAAGCCAAGAGGCCATACTTGTATACCATCATAATGCCGGCATAGCACGCGGCATGTTTATAAGTGAAAATGGCAATTTAATGCATCTTAACTTTTTCAATGGTTGGTTTAATTGGGTAAATTACACCCATTACAAATTTGACGATGAATGGAATTTGGTGCGGTTAAGCAACTTAAACGCAACACTTGTCTACGATATGTCCGAAATGCCGGAAGATTGGGCCGAAACAAATCCCGATATGGCAGAAGTTGGGATATATTTTCACTATAACGGCGAAGCTGTATACAGAGACCAATTTTTAGAGATGTTTCAAGAGATGCTGGGCACCTCTTTTTACAATATGCTGCCAGAATGGTATGATTGGTGGATTAATTTTGGTTCTCAAACCGCTTTGGCAACCACCTTTACCACCACCGCGCGCATACATGAAAATATGCCAGAATTTACATTTTTCCGCATTTTGGGCGATGGGTATGATGGTTGGCCTGACGACATCCCGGAGCCTGTGGATGTCACCATACGCATTGAAGATGAAGATGGCAACGTAATTCAAGTGATATCAGGCCTAACCCAAAGCAACCAGTGGGATGTGATAGAGCATAACGAAATTTCATTTGATGATTATAATTTTGACGGATATCTGGACATGCGGCTGATGCGCTGGCAGGATGGCGCGGGCGGCCTGCTTGCAAAAGAATATTTTTGGCTGTGGGATGCAACGGCCTCTCAATTTGTGTTAAACGAGCAGCTTGTTGAGATTGGCCATGCGGCGGGATTGACAGCCAACCAAGACACCCGCCAGATAATGGTTTTTAACCGCGCTGACGAGACAGGCAGCTTCTTTGAAATTTATGAATATCGCAATGGCATCTACATCCTTGTCGCCCATGAGAGACATTCGTCTTGGCGTGAAGATGACAGATGGTACACAGAAATTATCCGCACGGATGAAGCAACCGACGAGGCCATAATGATTATAATGGCTAATGGCGAAATAGTAAGGCAAGCACCCCTATGGCAGGTTAAATATACAGCGCTGCTACGCGAACATGTGGGGCAAAACTTTTACTTTATACTGCATGACATTGATGGCGATGGTATGCCCGAGCTGCTTATCTTTGAATTTATACGGGCGCGTAGCGAGAATAACACCTTCTACACATTTAGAAACGGTGAGATGGTGTCACTCGAAGCTTACGTGGGATTTTCGGCTGAATCCCTTTTCACAATTCCAGGTGAATATTCAGCAATTTTTAATAATTTTACAACCATGTACAGCGAATACGTTATGCGTGTGACTATTGATGGCAATAATATCGTAATAACCCACGAGGGCTTCACTACCCCCAGCGAAGAGGGGCGAGAAATATCAAGAGATAAGGGGCTAGAACATATTTGGCGTGATATCCAATGGTATAGATTTGAAATTAACGGCGAGGCCGTCACCGCAGAAGAATTTACAGATATATTTGGCTGGGATTGGAGCGAAAGGGCATGGCTTGAGCCCATCCTTATCACTGAAGAAAGCATATCCACTATGATAGGAGGTATACAATGACCGCGATAAATGATAAAAACCGGCTTCAAACATTTGGCGAAGAGATAGGCAATTCTGTAAGCCATGGCGTTATGGCTTCTGTTGCGCTGGGCGGCATAGCACCTACGGCTATAAATGCCTTTGTGCGCGGCGGACCCTTGGCCGCCGTTAGCATGACCATCTTCATGTGTTCGTTATTTTTGATGTTTTTGTCGTCTGCGCTGTATCATAGCATGACTGTTGACACACGGCAACGGCAGGTAATGCAAATTCTTGACCATATCTTCATCTATGTGGCCATTGCGGGCACATATACACCTATTGCGCTGGTGGTTATTGGTGGCTGGCAGGGTGTTGTTGTCGCATCGTTACAGTGGGCAATGGTTATTTTTGGCATCTTGTATAAATCTATTGCAGGGCGTAAAATTCCCAAGGTTTCGCTTACCATCTATCTTGTTATGGGCTGGTCTATTGTGTTTGTGGCCCCTATGTTTCTTCGCAACGCTAGCCTTGGCTTGCAGCTACTAATCCTTGGCGGCGGCGTGTTTTATTCTGTTGGCACATATTTTTACGCAAAAAAAGGCAAAAGGTTTTTCCATATGGTTTGGCATTTTTTCGTAAATCTTGGTGCGGTGTGCCATTTCTTGGGCTTATTGCTGTTTTTATAAAATCATTAATAAGCCACATGACAGACATCGCAACCATACAAAACGGCGCATGACGGGGAGCTTGCGCATCCCCGCCATGCGAAGCCGCCTTTAACGCTATACGCCGCGGGAACTTACGTTGGCGGCTTGGAAGAAGGCTTGTGGCCGCCCTGGCCGCCGACAGCCGAAGTTAAGAAGTTAAGATCATGCAAAATTACACCACAATCAACACTCCAACTTGCTCTACCGTTCCCGTCAACATATTGACTATGTATACAAAATGCGGCCCTAACGACGAAACCACAGGCAATGTAAAGCTTTGAAGCGCGGGGTTAAAGTCGAAAGCAGGCACTGCTTGTGTAGTTTGAAGCAAATAGCTTGTATCGTTTATGGGCGTGAGGCTTAGGTAAACCTCATAGTTAAAATCACTAGGGAAATTGCTAACAAGCACAGTGCCACCTATTGATGCCGAGGTTGTTATCAAAGAAGGGGTTGTAGATGGGGCCTGCGTGGGCGTTATATGCGCGGCATTAGGATAAGGCTCATGGAAAGGTAATGTTCCCACAATCTCTACATACAACCTTCTGCCATCTGGCGGCAGGGTTTCAGCCAATGTTATAACATAATAGCCGCCGGGGCTGTGAGAGCTTACGGAAGATACATTTATGCGGTCGGACGGGTTTAGCACATCGCCAAAATGAACAAGGAAATTGCTCGCAGCAATAGCTCCAAGGTCATGGGTGTAAACATGCACTTGGTTAAAAGGCCCTTCTATCTCCCTAAGTGTAAACTGACTTGCCTGTAATTTGCCGGTGGCATCAAAAATTATGCTGAAAACAACTTGGCTTGATGTGAAAATATCATTTTGCAAATTTGTTCTATCATGCCATACATTACCCACAGTTGCAACATGAACAGATGGATTTGGCCCAAAATGCCTTCCAACAAGAGGCGTTAGGGTTATTTCAGCGATATACACTGTGTTTGCGGCAAATATATTACCGGCAAGCACGTTTCCGCCTGCCTCAAGCCATCTTACAGCCCCTGTAAAGCCATTGCCCACAACACTCCATTGCGCATTGCCCGTAAGATTTCCAGGCAAAAGATGCGCAGGCAAAAGGTTTGGCGGCATAATTTCAAATTGTATGATGTCTATACGGTTAGGGTCAGGGGGTTGCGGCAGCTGGCTACCCGGGCCGGGTGTTGGGCTTGGCGCAGGGCTTGGCGCAGGGCTTGGACTTGGCCCGGGCACCGTTATAATAGTTGGCGGCGGGGCATGTGGCACATTAATGGTTGGGAAGTCCGCACGAAAATCTGTAAAAGATTCAGATAATGTAACATCCAAGCTTAATTCAAGGTTTTCAAAGTTACGCAGGAAAAGGGCTTCCAAAAAGGCCTTTAGCTCATCTGTGAGGCCCGTTTCAGGGCTGCTGGGGTCAATAATTATCACA
Organism: Defluviitaleaceae bacterium; assembly: GCA_009781625.1. Taxonomy (GTDB): domain Bacteria; phylum Bacillota; class Clostridia; order Lachnospirales; family WRAX01; genus WRBK01. The sequence continues at coordinate 32,480 of WQVI01000002.1, forward strand.
AAATATTCATCGGATACGTTGATATATTCTATCTCACCCGTGCCTACCAAAATCATATTACCTGCGGAGTAAAAGCTGTTTATCTCGCCGCTTACAAAGATAATTTCATTGTGCAAGCTGCTTTTGACGCTATCAAAACTTCCGGATAGCCTCGCATTTGGGCTATCTATTTGGATATTTGGAAGCGGGGCGCCATAGGCCAGCAAAGATGTGTTAGCGGCACCCAAGCCATAAAAACTGATGATGTCAACATATGTAGCATTTATGAGATTGGCCATTCCGTCACCCAAAAAGCGCACATTCCTCACAGAGCTGTTGTTTAACGTAAGGTTAACCAAACCTTCAGATGCTTTCGCAACTATAATTTCATCTGCAATATCCACATTATTAAAAAGGATACGCCCACCGCGGCCCGAAGCTATTGCAATGCTTCCGGGCCCTTCTACATTTGTCACAAGCATATCAAAGCCTGCACGAGAGGGATTTATAACCATATACCCTTGCAGATATATTTCCGACAAATTGACGGTTGTTTCATCTGCGATGTAAATTTGTATAAAGGAATTTAGAAATATCGCAAGCTGAGAAAAAGTGATGAAACCGCTTTCGTATGCAAAGCTATCTTTGCCAAAGGCTTCGGATATTATAGAATAAGCCTCATGGCGGCGTATGTACATATGCCCAGAATTAAAGATATACTTTTCATCTACGGGATACCGCAAAAGACCATCCATAATTTCGGCAAATTGGCTGTAAGTTATATAAACATCAAAATCGCTTTCATCAATTGCAGGGAAAACACCATGCCCAACCCATCTGGCAATGGCTTCAAGAGGCGTACATTCGGCACTTAAAGTGTCAATTATGCTATGTGTATTATGTACGCCATAGGCTTCGTAATGGCCTTCGCCATATTCAAAAACATCATCATCGCTTTGCGCATATAGCAAAGCAGCCCCAAAAGTAACCGCAATTACAGTAAAACATAAAATAGCAAGATATCTTAAATGCCTCTTCTTAAACATTTGTCATCTCCCTTTCATGCATAATATCCACCTTGGATGCTTGAATGTATTGTCGTTTTTTATATTTTTTTATAGTATACTAACAGATTATATCAAATTGTATCTCTTATTGTCAACACTTTTTGTCAAATTATATGACAAATTGCCAAATCTTTTCCTTCCCGCAGTTTTAAAAGAAATACAAATTACCTATTGACAAATAAAATTATATCTGTATAATATATCTTATAGACATATTAAAAAGAGAGGAGACGACCATAATGTTTAACTTTGTTGTCATCGGAATGGTCCTGCATCAGCCATTAACGGGATACGACATCAAAAAGTACGTAGATATAAGCATCGGCAATTTTTTCAAAGCAAGCCATGGGCAGCTATACCCCGCCTTAAAAAAACTCACCGACAAAAATTATTTAACTATGGAAGAGCAGTCCCAGGGTGGCAGGATAAAGAAATACTATCATGCAACAAAGCTTGGCAAAGATGCATTTATGGATTGGCTTTCTGCGCCTACAGATTTTAATTCCAGCTCTGATACCATAATGGTAAAAATATTCTTTTTTGGCGAGCTGCCCGACGAAATACGCCGCCAACGGCTTTACGAATGCGAGCTTTTTGTACAACAAAACCTGCACAAACTTCGCGAAATTGAAGAGCAGTTTGCCCATTCAATTGAAAGCGACAGAGATTATTTTGAAATAGCCACACTTTATTACGGCATCCAAAATAACCTAAGCACCCTCAGGTGGCTTAGGCACATCAAAGAAAAGAAGCCCTATTCTGGGTTTATCCAGAAAGAGGACAAATAAAAAATTCTAGGGGGTAACAAAATGAAAGTTTTAGTAGTTAACGGTTCGCCAAAGGGCGAAAAAAGCGCGACAATACACCTAACCCGCGCATTTTTAGAAGGCGCAGGCTGGACAGATGCAGAAGTTATTGACATATCAAAATCTAATGTCAAAGGCTGTAACGGCTGCTATTCCTGCTGGGAAAAAACACCGGGCAAATGCGTGATAAATGACGATATGACAGGGTTTTTGCCAAAGCTTATTGAAGCCGATGTGGTTATAACATCTTTCCCGCTATATGGCTGCTTTTTTCCGGGACAGTTAAAATGCTTTATGGACAGAATGCTGCCCATAGCCCTGCCATTTATGGACAAAGACGCCGAAAACGGCGGCCATCCATTGCGCCACGACCTTTCCAAGCAACGCCAGTTTTACATCTCCACCTGCGGCTTTTGGACAGCAGATGGAAATTACGATAGCATCATCAAGCTATTTGAACGTGGAAATGTTGATATTAATCACAAAGCCTTCACCATCTTCTGCGGCCAAGGCGGCCTCTTCGGCGAAGCGGAAGCTGACGAATACACAAAACCTTATCTCGACACTGTCCGCAAAGCAGGCAGCGAATTTGCCGCCGGAGAAATAAGCGAGGAAACGCAGACGCTTCTCTCACAAACCATTTTGCCAAGAGAGGTATACGAAAAGGCAGCGGACGAATCCTGGGATGTATAGCCATTACAGAAAAACAGGCTTGCCGAGCAATCGGCAAGCCTGTGTTGTCTATTTATCAAATTTAATTTTTAGCTCCGCCAATTGCTCCGGAAAAACTTCGTTTGGCGCGCCCGTCATAGGACACGCGCCGTCCTGCTGTTTTGGAAACGCAATAACATCGCGGATATTTGCTGTGCCGCACAGCAACATAACCAACCTGTCCAGCCCAAACGCTATACCGCCATGGGGCGGTGCGCCAAATTTCAGGGCTTCCATAAGGTGGCCAAAGTTTGCATGGGCACGCTCCGCAGAATATCCAAGAATTTCAAACAGCTTTTGCTGCATATCTTGACGATGGATACGGATAGAACCCCCCGCGGTTTCATAGCCATTGATGATAAGGTCGTGAGTTTTGCTGCGTGTCTTTTCGGGGGCAGCATCCAGCAGATGAAAATCCTCATCCATAGGCGCTGTGAAAGGATGATGAACCGCATAAAAACGGTTGTCATCCTCATCCCAGATAAGCAGCGGAAATTCCACAACCCACAGGGGCTTGAAAACATCAGGGCTTGCCAAATCTTCGCGTCGGGCAATTTCACAGCGTAGGTTGCCCAGCGCGTCAAACACTACGTCGTTTTTATCAGCGCAAAACAGCAGCAAATCACCATTTTTGCCGCCCATGGCGGTGATAATTTCTTGCAGCTTGTCTTCATCAAAAAACTTCGATATGGTGGTTTTCATCTCACCGCCGTCGGTTAGCTGAATCCACGCCAAGCCCTTGGCCCTGTAGGTTTTAACATATTCTATCAAACTGTCAATTTGCTTGCGGCTATATTTTCCACAACCTTTTGCGTTTATACCACGTACACTGCCACCAGCATCCAAAGCACCTTGGAAAACAGCAAATTCAGACCCCGCAACGGTGTCGCTAATGTCCACAAGCTCCATGCCAAAGCGCAAATCCGGTTTGTCGCTGCCAAAACGCTCCATAGCCTCTTTGTGCGGCATACGCTGAAAAGGCGTTTTAAGCGTCACGCCGATGGTGTCTTTAAATACCTGCGCCACAAGGCCTTCCGTCAGCGTAAATATGTCTTCTTGGTCTATAAAAGCCTGCTCTATATCAATTTGCGTAAATTCCGGCTGGCGGTCTGCCCGCAAATCTTCATCGCGAAAACATTTTGTAATTTGGAAATATTTATCAAAGCCGCCAACCATCAAAATTTGCTTTAAAATTTGCGGCGACTGGGGCAAGGCATAAAACTGCCCAGGATGCACACGGCTAGGCACAAGATAGTCCCGCGCGCCTTCGGGGGAAGAATTTGTAAGGATAGGCGTTTCTATCTCCGTAAAGCCCTGCTGTGACAGGAAATTGCGTGTGGACAAGGCCGCGGCATGGCGCAAACGCAAATTTTGCTGCAATTTATCACGGCGCAAATCCAGATAGCGATACTTTAATCGCAACGCGTCCGACACATTTTCATCACCAACCTGGAAGGGCGGCACTTCCGATGCGGACAAGATAACCAAATCTGTTGCCATAATTTCAATTTTGCCCGTGGCCATCTCAGCATTTATATCCTTTTCGCGGCGCAGGGCCACGCGGCCCGTTATAGCCGCCACATATTCGCTTTTTAGGCTCTCGGCCTTTTCAAAAAGCTCGGTAGGTGTATTTTCATCAAAAGCAATTTGCACAAGGCCTGTATGGTCGCGCAAGGTAACGAAAATAAGCTGGCCCAGCCTGCGCACGCGGTTAACCCAACCCATGGCTACAACAGTTTGTTCTGCCAGCACCTCTGTAATTTCGCCGCAATAGTGGGTACGTCTATATTTCCCTAAATTTTCCATTATAATTTCCTCCCAAAAAATTCTGTGATGGCGTCAATCTCAATTTCCGTGGCTTCGCCGCTTTGCATATCCTTTATTGTAGCGCGGCCGCTTTCAAGCTCTGCCTCGCCAATAACCATCGAAAATTTCGCACCAAGCTTGTCCGCATATTTCAGCTGAGCCTTGACAGAGCGGCCATTAAGGTCGTTTATAGCAGAAATACCTTTTTTGCGCAATTCATAGGTTAACTGCGTGGCCTTTGCAACACCAACATCACCCATGCCGCCAACAAAAACAGTAATATCACGCGAAATTAGCGGCAATTTGCCTTGCGCCTCTAAAATAAGGATAAGCCTTTCGATGCCCATGCCAAAGCCAACGGCACCGCCTTCCACCAGCACGTCATATCGCCCGCCGCCACCTACCGTGGACTGCGCCCCAAGGTCAGTTGACATAAATTCAAAAACGGTACGGTTGTAATAATCCAACCCGCGCACAAGGCCCTTGTCGATGACGAAGGGGATGCCCAATTTCGTCAAATGCTGCTGTAATTGCTCAAAATGCTCTGCACATTCATCAGAAATGCAGTCCAGCGGCACAGGTGCGTCTTTTATCAATTCTTTACAGTTGTCATTTTTGCAATCCAGCACCCGCATAGGATTTTTTTCCATACGCTCGCGACAAAGCGCGCAAAGGCCATCAACCCTTTCGGCCAAAAAGCCCAAAAGTGCCGTGTTAAAGCGTTTGCGGCAATCCTTATCGCCGATAGAATTTATATGAAGGGTGAGATTTTCTATGCCAAGATTTCCCAAGAAGAGATGAAGCACGGAAATAAGCTCCGCATCAGCGGCAGACGATATGCTGCCAAAAAATTCTGCACCAAATTGATGATGCTGGCGCAAACGGCCCTTTTGCGGACGCTCTGCCCTAAAATTGGGCGCAATATAGTAAAACTTCGCAGGCGCAGGCAGATTGTGCAGCGAATTTTCGGCATAAGCCCGCACGGCAGGCGCGGTGCCCTCAGGACGCAAAGCATATGTGCGGCCACCTTGATCCGTAAAAGTATACATCTCCTTCTGCACAATGTCCGTCGCCTCGCCCACACTGCGCACAAAAAGCTCAACATTTTCAAACATAGGTGTGCGCATCTCTTCCAACGCGAAAAGGGCGGCGGTTTGGTGTATTTCGTTTTCAATATATCTCCACAAAGCAGCATCTGCACCAAAAGTATCCGCAGTGCCCTTGGGTTTTGTGATATTCATAAGCCAGCCTCCAATCTTTTCGGATTATAATAGCACAGATTGCAGCCTTTTGCAAGCCAAGGTTGCCTATTGCAAACCTCATGTCGAATATGATAAAATATTGTTGTGTGTTCTGCATAGGGCGGCATGGTTTCACACCTGAAAGGGGGTTGTATAAACTTTCTGGAAGGAGGTGATAACATGACAGTTTATAATTTATTCTATTTGATATGCATAGCTATTATGGTAATAGGCTCTATTGCCCAAATAGCTGAATACATAGAAAAGAAGATAAAAAATAAACACCGCCACCCGGACAAGGACTAGCGGTGTTTGCTACAATTTGAAACCCGTGAAACCATGCCGTTTAAGCAGGGCACGTACTTAGAGGGTGTTGACGCACCCTCTATTTTATTTACATCTATTATACACCAAACCTCAAAATGTGTCAACCGTATTCTGTAAATTATAGGCTTTTATTTTTAAGTTGATAAAATGCCGCCAATGCATTATAATTAGAAGAAAATGTTATTATAGCAATTCTACTTGAAAACAACGAGGCCGCGTGCGAGCTGAGGCGATTTTCAAGTTGAATTGCTATATAAGATAGGTTGTGGGGCATTTGTTTGGTTTTGTCACAAATTTTTTTGCAAATTTCAGCATGGGCGAGCAAATTATGGCCATATTTCTTTGCGTGGCCTTTGTTTTAGTGCTTTTGCTGCGCATAATTTTGGTTAGCAGCTATAATGGGGGCCTTGCGCTGATAAATAGGGCGTCAAAGGGTGTTAAAACCAAGGGCGATGTGGAGAAGCTGACGGGCGGCACCTTTGCCCGCGCAGCTAAAGAATATGCCGCCATGGTGTCCGGCGGCGCCAGGACGGATGCGCTGGATGTGGCGCGCATGGCCGTCACAAAAAACCGCCTATATTTCTTTAATTTTAAAAGCCTAGCGGGTCTTATACGGCTGATAGAACGCGCCTTTCTGCCCTTTGCCATCCTATTCACCCTGGCGGCATCAGCACAAATAGAATTTGTGATACTGTCCGCCGTTGTCTTTTTGCTGATAATTATTTTTGCTGCCATTTTTGACGTTGATGCAGCACAAGATAGATATGTCACAAATTTAGCTTATATCTTGGCCCGCGACATCGGCAGGCTCTACCCGCCCGACGCCGCAACGGCCGTCTACACCTTCGGCACGGATTTAAATGAATATCTAAATCGTCAATCCGCCATGTACAACGAGGTGCTAAACAAGATAAAAACCGAATTTGCAGGGGCCATCACGGCCAATATACAAGCCATGGCCAAAAGTGTGGATGCCACGCTTAATTCTATCGCAAAGCATGACGCGCTGGACGAGGCCATTGGGCGCTGGGCGTCGGTTGTGGATAAATCCGCGGAAATGCAGTCCGGCGTGGTGGGTGCTAGCGAAAAATTTGGCGCGGCAGCAGCAGCTATGGCTACATACAGCGCAACCATGCAAAAAAACAGGGAAGAAATGAAAGAAGATATTGTGCTTTTAACCAACGCCATACAAAAACTAAACCAACTTGCGGCGGCTATGGAAGTGCGAAACACTGCACTGGATGGCGAAGTTGGCCTTGTGCTTGAAAACCAAAAAACCCTTGAAACCGCCGTGGCTTCGTATGAATTATCGCTAAAAGAAATTACCTCGCAAATGGGCGATGCCATGGGCAAAATTATGGACTATCACCTTGGAAAATCCGGCGGGCGCATTGCCGATAACATCGCGGATAGCGTGAAACAGGCCCTTTCAGGCGCGCGCATCCAAGAAGAGCATATCAAGAGCATCCTGGAAGAATTTTTAGAGCAAAACCGATATCAAACAAAGCTACTACTGGAAATGAAAGCCCAAATTGGAGATGCTGATGAGTATAAATAGACTGGCCCATCTGGAATATCCCACACCAAAAATTGCCCTTAGCACAGACAAAATTGAGGCCCATGGCACAGGCATTGTTGAGGGCAGCTTTGAGGTGCGCAACATCAGCGAGGGAGAGCTTAGCGGCAGGATAGAGCCTACCATCGATTTTTTAAATTTTTCTTCGGACATTTTTAGAGGCAATAAAGTGAAAATTGAATATAGCCTCAACTTAGAAGGGATGATTGGCACCCATAAGGCCGCCGCCATCATAACATCCAATGGCGGTGAAAAGACCATTACTTTCGATGTGAGGGCAACCGCGCCTGCAATTGCACGCGATGGCGTTAAAATTGCCACGCTAGAGCATTTTGCAGAATTTGTTCGCAAAAGCCCCGTAGAAGGCCGCCGCCTTTTTGGACAAAAGGACTTTATGATATGGCTGTTTAACATGGGATATCCTTCCGTAAGCACTTACGAGAGATTTTTGGACGACCCTAATAAAGACCGTGCCGTGGATAATTTCCTTATTTTCAATGGACTAAAAAACAAGGCTGGCCTTGTGGTGGAAAACGCAGATACTATCGTAAAGATTGGCCATGGCGAAAGCGCAATTACGGGCGGCATACACTTGCGCAAAACCACATGGGGATACGCAGAAGCGGATTTTCATGTGCGACAGGGCGCAAGCTGGCTAAAGCTGTCAAAAAGTCGCGTTACAACTGCGGATTTTAACAAAGAAAATGCTGCCGAAGTGGATTATATCATAATGGCTGATGAGATAAAACAGCGAGAGACAGCCCTTGTTGACGTGAAGTCAAATTGTGGTGCCATGCAAACCGCCCGTATACAATGCAATATTTCAGGGGCCTTTGAAGCGCGGCTGGACAGAGAGATTTATCATCTTGAAGACAGAGGCAAACTATTTTTGCACAATAACACAGGCAAAGACCTGATGATTGATATATATTGCGAAAATTTCATAAAAATTGAGGCTAAGCGATATTTTATAAGCAAATATGCGGAAATTGGTTTTGATATAAAGTTTTCCAGTTTAAAAGCCGCTACGTTAGCTTTTAAAAAGCAGCTGCATTCTACAACAGAGATACACATTAGAGCTCTGACCGAGGGGCGTGTTACAGTGAAGAAACTGAAACTGAAGCTTTGGGGCAAGGTTTAGGCTTGGGGGGCTATGTCGGCTAAAGCCGACTAAAGATTCCGACTAAACTCGGCCTGCACCTTTCAGCCATTATTTTCATAGGAGCATAACATGCCTAATCCAACAACAAACAAAATCACATCATACGAAAAGATCTACAATGACAAAAAAACCTCTGCCACGGCCTTTGCAATGGCAACACGCTTTTACATCGGCTACATTGTCAGTGGCCAGCGGGATTTTTTGCACAAAGCAAATTTTGTTGCAACGGCACATGCAAATCTTGCTGACATGCCCATGGTTTTTTTACGCGGGCATATATCCTATGAGATGGACAATTTTGATGGTGTGGACAGCCTGCTGTCTTCTTTAAAGCCATACCGCAATGCCATCAAAGCCCAAAGTGCCGAGCTTTATGCACATTATCTGTATTTTAACTGCGTCTTGGCGCAAGCCCGAGGGAAGCAAAGGGCCGCAAATAAGCATTATCGCGCTCTAAGAGACTATTGCAAAGACAACAACCCTCGGTGTGGACATCTGCTTTTAGCTGCCGCTAATTGCGCCTTTGAAAAATATGCCGATGCCCTAGGCCATCTGCAAGCGGCGTATAAAAATGGCAACAGAAGCCCATTTTTGTATATCTGCCTTGGACGCGCCTTGGAAAATGCCACACCGCAAGATGTGCAGGTCTCACAGTCGCTTTTGCTACCCATGATGCGATGGTCATTTTCATCGGGATATTATATCGGCGGCATAATTGCAAGAAATCAGGAGAATGTTGAGGAAATACTGCGCAGACATCCATCTGACGGCGAAAAGCTGTACGCAGCATACCCCCTGGACTGGATATTGCACATCATCTGCACCCGCAGAATGATTAACAACGACCTATCCCCCGCGGCCTTTCATTTCTACAAAGAGGCCGAAACCCGCCAACTGCACTTCCCACAGCTTTACGATTTCCTCATTCGTGCCGCCCACAAAAACGGCATAGAAGATATCAGCCGATATTCTGTTGTGCAATATCTGAAACAAGGCGATGTGCCCGAGGATATACTACCATTTGCCTATCATTTGGCCCTAAAGGCGGCCCATGATGAAGATAATTGGGAATTTTTGGAGAAAATAAGAAAAGATATATTGCAATGCGCCTATCACGCCATAGAAAATAAGCTTTTTGGCAGGTATTACTATAGCTTGCATAAATTTTTGCTGGAAACCACCATCCGCGGCAAAACGGTAGATAAAAAAGCCCTCGAAACTGCGGAAGACAGCCTGAAAAATTTGTTGTTTGCTTACGACATCACTTTTGACGACGACGATGTAAAAAAAGTGCTGATACAAGAGGATTACAAGCGGGGCGAGGTTCTTTACGATGTCAAAGGTGGGCGCATCCGCGTAAACCTTTGCGACGGCAACGCAAAAATCACTTGCTTTGACGAAAGCTTTACAAATATTATAAATTGCGCCCCCAAAATGTCGAAACTGGTGGAAAATGTGGATATAACAATCCTTAATCATTTTTTCGCCAAAGGGATAAGCTCCACAGAGGTTCTGGTGGCCCTATGCCAGCACTACATGGATGCATACGATTTATCCGAAAATGCCATAAAAATTTTTGAAAGCGTGGCGGAAAACGGACAAATTTCAGCGGCCTTTAAGATGCAAATTTATGTGTCGCTGGGCAATTTTTACGCCAAAGGCCGCAATTATCCAAAAGCGGCAGAATATTACAGACATGTCGATGAAAGCCGCGTGCTGCCCAGATATCTGGAGCAAATGCTGCTAACATATGTTCACGCCGGCGAATATGGCCTTGCCAAGCGGCTTATCGCAAAAGGCGTTGGGCATATAAGCGACAAAAACCTGTTTTATGCCGTGAAACATATATCAAGCAAGGATATCGGCACAGATGCAAAAGGCTTGGCCGCCCTGGCCGCCCAACAAATTTTGCGTGGCTGGTATGATAAAACCCTGTTGGATTTGATAATAAAAAGCCATGTAACAAGCCTTGCGGGCTGGATAGAGCTTGCAAGAAGCCTTTCTGCTATGGGGCTATCAAAACCCGCCCTACACGCAAAAATTTTGGATGTTGCAATACAAACCCGCAATTCCGACAAAGGTGTGCAATCAATTTTTGGCAAAGCAACCGACGATGCACCGGACATCGACATCCTAAAAGATTTTGCGGTTTACCTAAGCTACGAAATTATCGTAAACGATCTGATACCAGAATATGACGCAATTTACGCCATGGAAAAGGTTTTCACTGCTACCGGGGAAGAATTTTTGGCATATGGCCTGGCCCATATCTACATCAAAAATTCTGTCACCACAGCAAACTCCGCTGATATTTTGCACCGCGCCCTAAAGATGGCAATTGCCGCCGACATAATCTGGCCAATTTTCAAAGAAATAAAAGACAAAAACTATATCTTGCCGTATATAGAAAAGAATCGCCCCTTTTTGCATAGGGGCAAGGTGGGACATGCCGTTAGCTTTCATTACAGGACGGCAGGCGAGACAGATTTTGCCGAAATGCCTATGAAATACCTGCGCTTTGGCCTGTATACCTGCCATGTGCCACATTTTTACGGAGAGGAGCTGGAATATTACTTCAAAGAAACGATAGCAACAGGCAGTGTCACAACACAACCCACAAAAATTGAAAATAACCGCCCTCATCTACTTGAAAAACCAACAGATTTGTATTATATTATCAATAGTGCCCTTGTGTACGAGCAAATGTTTAAATATGATAAAGTGGAAGAAATTGTGGCGGATAAATTGACGGAAAAAGATACGCCTAGGGCGAAATTAATGTAGGGGCGACCTGTGGTCGCCCGTGATAGAGGAGGAAAACATGGGAACATTAGGACTAGACATGGAAAGAGGCCTATATCTAGGCATTGACTTTGGAACAACAAACAGCGTTGTCAGCATCTATAATTTTAAGGATGGCGAAGCGCAGACGATACCAATTGATGGCGGCAATATCTTCCCAACTGCCATACAATTTGAAACAGACGCCGACGACCCACAAAAGCTGGCGCGCATCTTCGGCGTGCAAGCCAAAGAGGCGGCGGTTATCTACCCTCTTTCGACGGTGCTTTCAATAAAGCGCTATCTGGGCAGCGATGCAGCCATAAAAGTGTCCGTTGACGAAAGAGACCACAGCTTCACACCAGAACAAATTGCCGGCGAAATTTTGGGATATCTAAAGCAAAAGGCAGACCAATACGCCCAAGACGAGCTTAATATCGACGGCGAATTTTCGGGCTGCGTTATCACCGTGCCGGCAAATTCTACAGACAAGCAAAAGAAAATGACGAAGCAAGCAGCAGTTTTGGCTGGCTTCGATGAGGATAGCGTATTTCTGCGTCTAGAGCCTGCGGCGGCGGCCATTTCCTACGCCGTAAACGAAACGAAGGACAAGAAAATTTTGGTTTATGACTTCGGCGGCGGTACTTTTGACGCGTGTATCTTGAAAATTGAGGCTTCGGACGACGACGAGCCTAATATCTCCATCGTATCCACCTACGGCGATAACGACCTTGGCGGCAACGACATCGACAAAGTCATCATCGACATGATTTTAGAAGAATTTAACAAGCTTACTGACGGCGAAATTAATTTGTATGATGAAAATGCTGATGATGGCGTGTCAAAACGTCAGAAAAAAGTGGCCCAAGTGCGCTTGCAGCAGGTGGCAAATCAGGCGAAGGAAAGGCTTAGCCAATCCAAATCTACAAAGATAACCTTGGCACCGTTTATTCAAGAACCAAAAATTGTAAACATCAATATGGAAATTACCCTGGAAGATTTTGAAAACTACAAGCGCCATAGCCGCCAAAACGACCATGAAGAGATTTTTGCAAAATTTGAAGGCAAAAGCCTTGATGATATCGTAAATTCTACACTGGAATGCATCGACAAATGCCTTGCTGCTGGCAGCCTTTCAGCGGGTGACATTGACGAAATCTTCCTCGTAGGCGGCAGCTCTTCCATCCCCCTTGTTGGACGCAAAATCACTGAAAAATTCGATAAAGAGCCCTTTAAATCTAAAATAAGCCCGGCACTGTCCATCTCTCAAGGCGCGGCGTACTATTGCAATATGATAATGATGCCGACGCTAAAGGGCCCCACTGTACAAGAGAAAACCATCCACCCCCTTGGGCTGGAGCTTGCCGGACGCCGCTTTATGGAAATTGTGGCGGCGGGTATGGACATCCCCAGAGATGGCCTTATCGTAGAAGCCAGCGAGCTTTTAACCACAAATTTCGACAATATACCATCTATGGCCATTGTAGTGTACGAAAATACCGAACCTTCAACCACGGGCGAAGCACAGCAAGTTAGCCGCCCCGGCATGAAACGCCTTGCGGGCACCAGCTTGCGCGGCATACCACAGGCGCCTAAAGGCAAAGAGAAGGTTAAAGTAATTTTCAGCATCAGTCAAGATAACATGCTTAAAGTAACGGCAAAATCCACCAGCGTTGATGGTGCCGTGACAGAATTATCTGTAGACGAGCTTTATTAAAAGGGGTTATGAACTGTGGCCAAAGGCGGCAAACAAAATTTAAAGCAAGAAGGTAAAATTTTTGGCAAATGGATTGCTATCGCACGCGCCGCTGACGGCTTAGCTGATGGGTTGCGGGCGGATGTTTTTCGCAATGCGAAGCAGCTTGTTGCGGAAAAAATAAATACAGCTTGTGGCAACGATGAGGCACTGTCTTCTTATGATGCTGAAATTTTTGATTGTTATATGCGCATCATCGGCGCCTACAGCAAGGTGGTGGGTATCTACCTGGACGAGGAAAAGCCCATCACTTCGCAGCCTGTAAAGGAAATTTGGGATGGCGTTTATGAAGTTTTGGCTTCCAGACTTTTGGCGATATCAGAAATGGACCATTTGGCCAACCCTGTACAGGCAGAAAAAAAGGAAATTGTGTCAAAAATTATTTTGGACGCGTCAGAACGGATCTTGGAAAACGACGCTGCTGAGGATAATATTGAAATTAGGCGGCGTCTGTTTTATGCGGATGATAACTTTCAGACCATTTGCGAAGAAATTGCGGAAAATATCAAAAGCAAATGCATAAATGAATTTTACGCAACATATATTTCTGCCGTGAAGCAAGCCCTTGTAAACCTTAACGATATTTCGTGCCGCGAAAACGTGCTATATTATAACGATATGCTGAAAGAAGAGCAAGACATTTTGCGGCAAATTATTGTTGTACAAGTGATGGCGCTGGAAAATGCCATGGGGGAAGGGTTTGCGACGGAAGAAGAGATTGCTGTGCTGGATGAGGCCCTTAACCTACTGCGAGAGGCCCATCAAAGAGAAAGTGGTGAGATAGACCGCATAGAACGGCTGTTCAACGAAAGCGCTGCGCGCAACCGTGAAAATATGGGGCGCATTGTGATGGATGTGGAAGATGTGGAAGAATTTGCCGCGTCTTTTGATGCCGTCGCCCCTACCGTTTTTGAGGAGTCAAAACAAAGCCTTGATAAAGCAATTGATGACTTTAAAAAACTTGTGGAAAGCCTTGCTTCTGCGAAGCTGGGCACATATACCGCCAAGCTTTCAAAACAAGCTGCTGATGACTGTGAAAAGACCGCGGCAGGGCTTGTTATGATGTCGCGAGACGTCACACAATGCTTCGGCACAATTTTGAGGCACTATGACGAAAATACCGAGCATTTGGCGGCCTGTGAAGAAAAGGATATCATCAAAGGCGTGGCAGAAACCATCTTGATAAAAATTGACAGCCTTAACGAAGCCATAGAAGCCTTTGAGGAAGATGCCAAAGGGATATTGGGTCTCTTTGCCCAGGGCGAAATGGCTTTCAGCTCTGAAATTACTGCCTTTGAGAAACATCTTGTGGATAACTTGATGACATACAGCAAATGGGAGAAAAATTGTGGCAAAATTGTGAAAAAGCTTGTAGATGCAGCTTTTGATGGCGAGCTTCTTGCGGAATATAAAGAAAAGCTGGAAAGAGGCCTGGTCAGAAAGTCCGAAGGGGCGCAAAAAAAGATGATGGCTTTCAAGAGGGATAATCTCTTTTACGAGCTATCGACCTTTGAAGAAATTATGCATTATTCTGTTTCGCGCTTGAGAGAAAGTGAAAGCCCTTGTCTTCAAGGCTTTGTGTCAGAAATTGACAGCCAAAATGCAAACATAGATGATATCTTAACGAAATACGGCGTGGAGAAAATTGCCCCTGCGGCCCATGATGCGTTTAATCCCAAGGAGAACGAGGTGTTGATGGCTGAAGAAAGCGAAGGCTTTAATAAGGGCGAAATTATCAAGACCATCAATAGCGGGTATAGGCAGGATGGGACGGTTATAATGCGGGCTAATGTGATTGCGGCAAAATAAGAGGTGCGGGGTAAACCCCGCTAAAGTAACGACTACAAGTCGGGCGGCATTGGCTTGTAGCCGTTACTTCTAGTCGGGTTCACCCGACACTGTGTATAAAGGAAAAATCATGAACTGGAAAAAATATCGCGACTTTTTTGAAAACAACAAAATATCAGAGGACCATTTTGTGCTGGGCATTGACATGGGCGCCGCAACTTCCGCCATATCCTATTTTGACCCCATCCGCCGCGCGGCAGAGGTACTGGATATCAGCGGCGGCTACGGCAAAGCCTCTGCGCCCACAGCCCTGCAATACATCGCTGACACAAAGGAATGGATTTTTGGAGAATACGCCATCCTTAATGTAGATGGCGATGCCAACGCTTTTTTGCTTACAAACTTTGCATCCAAGATGGGCACTGGCGAATATATAGACATTGGTACGGGCACCAGGCCTGTGGTTGATATTGCGGCAATTTACTTAAAAGAGCTTATTGCAAATTGTCGCAACATCAATCCCAAGGCGCAAATAGCGGGCATTGTGGCTACTGTGCCCGACTTTGCAACAGGCGACGTCAAAAACGCTATGCTTGCGGCCTTTAGGGCAGCAGGATATGAAAGAGTGCTTATAGACCTTATTGACGAGCGTGAGGCACTGCTAACCCGCTATTTCCACAATAAACCAGCCCTAAATGACGAAAGAATATTGGTTTTAGATTTTGGCGCGCGCGGCCTGCGCGGCAGCATTTACGATATATCAGACGGCGGACACAATATCAAATGCCTGGCGGCCATGATAGATGAAGATTTAAGCACATCTGCCGTGGACGGCTCTATATATGCGCTTTTGGCGGACTATTATTGCAAAAATCAAAAAAAGTCAGCGGCAAAGCTATCTGAAACAGAGCGACAGCAACTTTACACCTTCGCCCATCAGCATAAAGACATGATATTGGGCCACGACAGTGATAAGGACATTAAACTGTATTTCAACTTCACCTACCCGCCATTTTCGGCGGCGGTGCCTCAAGGCGATATTTACGGCATTATACAGGCCTATGGCCAAAAGATGCTTGGATTTGTTAACGACCTGTCATCAAAAGTAATGGCCGACAGCAAGGCCTTTAACGCCGTGATATGCACAGGTGGCGGCTTTGAGATGCCTTGGGCCAAGAAGCGCATCACAACGCTGTTTGGCAAAGAGAGGGTGCAGGTTTACAAAAATTCTAAATCTGTGTTGGCCGAAGGGGCCACATATGCGGCAGCTGGCCGCCTGGGTCTTTTACCACAAATGCATTTTGACATAGAGGACGGCCACAAAATCCCCTGCGATATTGGCATCCGCATCGCAAATGACGGCAAACACCGCTTCTTGCCTGTGCTGGAGCATGATAGCCTGCTATGGCAAAAGCCCCGCACCGTCTATGTCATCTTGCAGGACGAAAACGCCGGCAAAAGCGAAATTGAAATTTTCAAAAGAGATAGAAGCGGCGAGGCCGTGCGCATAGGGGCCGCGCCCCTTGAGGGCTTTCCTGCACGGCCGGCGGGTGCCACAAAGATATCCATTGGCGTGGTGCCCAAAACTAGAGAAAACTACACCGTTACCATAAAAGACCTAGGCTTTGGCGAAATTTTTCCGCCGTCGGGCATTTCTAAAAACATTGAGGTGAGCATATGAAATGGGAAGAATATCGCAGCGAAATAGAGGCCAAGGGCAAAGTGCCAGAGGATTGGTATATTTTAGGGATAGACCTTGGCACCACAAATTCCGTCATCAGCTATTGGGACGATAGCGCCAAAAGGCCAGAACCCATCGACACTTCCAACGGCTTTGGCAAGGTGCCCCTGCCCAGCGTGGTGCAATATCGCCCCGAGGACGACGGCGAAGGCGAATGGGTTGTAGGCGACGAGGCCCATCGCAGCTTTAAAATTTATCCGGAGACGACAATACGCTCTATCAAGCGCAAAATGGGCACGGACGAAACCGTGGAAATTGGCGGCAAAAAGCATCTGCCGGAAGAAATATCCGCCAAAATATTGCGCGAACTTGTGGACTATTGCACCAGCCTAAACCCCAAGGCGGAAATTGCGGGCCTTGTGGTTTCTGTGCCTTACGACTTTGACGATGCCGCCAAAAAAGCCACCATGCGGGCCTGCGAACTTGCGGGCCTGTCTGACAAACTGATATGCCTGATAGAAGAGCCCAAAGCCGCCGCCCTAAATTTTAATTTTAGGCGCGAGCTGACCCAAGACGAAAAGATTTTGGTGTTTGACTTCGGCGGCGGCACCCTGGACATAACCCTGTTTCATGTGGCGGAAAAAACCGAGGGCAAAATTGTGCTGCAAGTGATTTCCGAGGGCGGCGAGGCCCATCACGGCGGCGACAACATCGACGATATGATTTTGGAGAAATGCTATGCCCTCATCAAGGACAAAATTGGGCAAGATGCATCTGATATCGCGCCCGAAAACGCCGCAGAGCTTATTTTGCGCAGCCGCGAGGCCAAAGAGCGTCTGTCCGGCGTAAAGTCCTTTCGCATCCCTTTTACATTTTGCATCCCGCCCTTTGTAGAGCAAATTACCCGCGAGCAATTTGAAACCCTAATTGCGGATTTTATAGAGCGCACCCGCAAGCTGGTGCTAAAAGCCCTGCGCGAGGCCTATACCGGCGCCATCCTGCCTGACAATATTGACAGGGTGCTGATAGAAGGCGGCTCTTCGGAGATGCCATGGATAAGAGACATGTTTATCGAGATTTTTAACGACGAAAACAAAATTTATAAATCAGAAAAGCCGGCCCATAACATTTCGCTGGGGGCCACATATTACGCAGCTATGAAAATGGGGCTTTTAACCAGCCCCGATATGGAAGCCCAGGGCGGCGGGGCGCAATCACCCGCCTCGCTAAATGTAGAATTTGAAGTAACCGTGCCTCACGACATTGGCCTTGAGATACAAAAAGGCACGGGAAAGTCTTTTTTCCCGATGATACGGCGCGGCACGCCCTATGCGCTGGCGAAGAAAAGCCATATCTTCACCCTTTCGGGCGTGCAACCCGAAGATATGACCCAGCTTGACCTAAAAGTGATGGAGCGCATAGACAAAGACGATAAAATTGAGGATTGCAAGCTTATTGGCGAAGTGGCCATACGCGGCCTGCCACAGCGGCCTTCCGGCAAGACGCGCCTAAAGGTGACGCTGCTGGTGGAAGAAGAAGGCGGGCTTGTGAAGGGTGCCGTAGAAGACATGGGCTTTGGTGACGAATACGAGCCAAGCGGCTATAACGAAACCTTTGACCCTTCGCGGTTTAACAAGCGGATAGTTGGAAAAGGGGACGCAAATGAAACGCTATAAGGCAGCGGCAATTATTATGATAGCCCACGGCCTTATAGAAATAGGCGGCTTCTTTTCAATGCTTCCGATATGGCTGTTTGGAGCACAGCCGGCCCAAGCTATTCCTTTTGATGCTCCGCCCCCAGAGATAGCCATTGCAGGCTTAATTTGGGGCACAATTAGGCTAACAGGCGGCGTTGCGCTATTTAAAAACCTATTTTGGGGCCTGGCACTTTCTGTAATAAACTGCATTATCGCCCTAGCTATGATGATAACCCTATTACCCTTCGGAATTATGGACGGCATATTAGCAAGCGCAGCATTGATTTTAATGTTGACCCAGTATTTCGGAAAGAAAAAGATTGTTGAATAGAAAGCACAAAACTTTGCTGTGAACAGGAGGAGAATGATATGAGCTTTTTAGGAATTGACCTTGGAACCACCAACAGCGTGGCTATAATTTACAAGGACGTGGCGGGGGACATGGAAGTTGTGCGCATCGACGGCACAGACGAGATACTGCCGTCTGTCGTTAGCTATTTGGATGAGGGCGTAGTTGTGGGCGGCGAGGCCAAAAGCGGCGCCATTATCTACCCGGAAAGCACTGTGATATCCATAAAGCGGATGATGGGCAGTGACGAGAAGATTATCGTTGGCGGCGTGGAAAAGACACCTGAGGAAATAAGCAGCGAAATTTTGCGCAAGCTAAAGAAGTCCGCGGAAGAACAAGCCGGAGAGACCTTTGACGAGGTTGTTATCACCCATCCCGCATATTTTAACGATAGGCAAATTTATGCCACGCGCCAAGCAGGATTGCTGGCAGGCTTTAAAAATGTGTTTCTGCTATCAGAGCCTTTAGCGGCGGCGATAGAATATGGCTATCGCCAGGGATATGCCCAAACCCTGCTGGTGTACGACCTTGGCGGCGGCACCTTTGACGCCTGTGTGCTGCGCGTGGGTAAGGACGAAAACGGCCAAGAAATTTTCCAAGAGCTGGCCGACGTGGGGGACATGTCCCTTGGCGGTGATGACTTTGACAGCGAGCTTATACGCTGGATGAAGGAGAAGTTTAAGGAAGAATCTGGAATAGATTTGGACGGGCTGGATAATGCAGAGCGCAAGCGCGTGTTGCAAAAGCTGAAATTTGAGGCCGAGGCCGCTAAGAAAAAGCTTTCAGGCACCAACAAAGCTCAGGTGCGCATAAATCCCCTTGTTATCGTGGATGGTGTGCCCCAAAACCTGTCCCTGGAGATAACCCGCGAAGAATTTGAGGCCATGATACGCAAATATGTGGACAGAAGCCGCGACATCATCGAAGAAGCCCTAAAGCGGGCTGGATGCGGCGCGGATGAGATATCTAAAGTGATATTGGTGGGCGGCTCTACATTGATACCAATGGTTAAGCGCATGGTGGCAGGCTATATCAAAGAGCCTTATCGCGCGACGGACCCTGCAAAGTCCGTAGCTATGGGTGCCGCCATCTACAACTATCTGATGCATCTGCCAAGCTCTAATGTGGTGGTAGGGCAGGTTACGCGCCAAATTTTCGGCACGGAAGCCGTTGTAAACGTGGCCACAAGGGAAAAGGCGATGATACCCATCATCCCCATGGGCAGCCCAATACCTTCAAGCTTCTCGGATGCCAATTTTGCGGCCGCGGGCGCATCAACTGTCAATGTGGATGTATATCAATGGGAGCAAGGGCACGAGCACGACAGGAAATACATGGGCAGCGTTATTATGTCCGGCCTTTCAGGCACAACACAACTGGAGATAACCTACGCCATCGACGAAAACAACCTCTTCGAGGTTTATGTCAAAGACATAGCCACGGGTAATATGCAAAAAGCAGAATTTGACCGTACCCAGTTTGTAGCACCACCCAGTAGGGGCGACCTGCGGTCGCCCGAACACAGCGGCAACGTAAATGTCGTCTTCTGCATTGATACAACAGGAAGCATGGACACCTACATCAACGGTGTCAAAGACCGTGCCATAGAATTTGCGCAAATCCTAGCCAGCAAAGGCGCCACATTTAAGCTGGGCCTCATAGGCTTTGGCGACCTGGGCGAAAACGAAAAGCCCAGCGTATACAACTTTACCAACGATGTGACCAAATTTCAAAAGCAGGTGAAAAATATACCGCGGACATATGGTGGCGATATTCCAGAATCTGCCCTGGATGCCCTGGAGACGGGCATAGAGCTTCTTTCATCCACCCGTCACGAGGTTGCCTCAAAATCTATATTCATTCTTATCACCGATGCGCCACCTCATGTGCCCACATATACGGGCAAATCTGTGATGGACATCTGCGATATGCTTAACAGCAACGGTGTGGTGACATATGTGGTGGCCAGAAAAGACCGGGACAGCATAGAAGCCTACGACCCCATAACCAAGCCCCATGGCAAGTATTACGACCTTTCTGATAAGTTTTATGATATTTTGGATAATATAGCCGCCAGCATAGCGGAGCTTATAAGGCTGTAGGGCAGATGTGTCGGGTAAACCCGACTAAAAGTAATGACTACAAGTCATACGGTTTGTAACCGTTACTTCTAGTCGGGTTTACCCGACATCCCCGATGGAGATTTGATGACAAACCTATACCTAACCGCATCACAAAGCGAAAATGATATACCCTACAC
>WQVI01000003.1 GCA_009781625.1 Defluviitaleaceae bacterium
AAGATGTATAATGGATACAAGCAGACAATAGACTTGTATACAAAGCATATTGTGAGGAGAGTGAAAAATGGGCAAGAAGGCGAATTATTTTCTTGGGCTTTTGTCCGGCATGGCCCTTATGTTTATTGTGTGGGTGGCCCTTATGTCGCTTGATGGCGTGTCCGCGCCTTTTATACGCGTAGCACCTACGTCCGCCGCCGCTTCTACAGAGTTTGATACGACAAATATATTGCAAAAGCTTAACCATATACATCAAATTATAGATACCAATTTTTTGGGAGATTTTGATTTGGAACAGGCTGTAGAAATGATGTTTGCAGGCTTTGTTTACGGCGTGGGCGACCCCTATACGGTATATATGGATGCCGCAACCTTCGCGTCGTTTAGAGAAGATACGGAAGGCAGCTTTATAGGCATAGGCGTTAGCATTACCGTAGACCCTGCCGACAACCGCATCTTGATTATTTCTCCTTTTGAAGGCTCTCCTGCATTTGAGGCCGGCATACTGCCCGGGGATAAAATTGTGCGCATAAATGGCTATGAGGTGTTTGGCGATGGCATTAACGAGGCCATAAGGATGATGCGCGGCGAGGCCGGCACCGAGGTTGTCGTCACCATTTTCCGCGAAAGCGATGGCAGCACCTTTGATGTGCCAATTATACGCGATGTAATACAGGTAGAAACCGTACGCAGCGACATTTTTGATGATAATATCGGCTATATACGCATTTCGCAATTTGACCGCGTGACCCACGACCAATTTGTTAATGCTTACGAGCGCCTATTGGGCGAAAATATTGAAGGCCTTATCATAGACTTGCGTAACAACCCAGGCGGCCTGCTGCATGTAGTAACCGAAATAACAGATATGTTGGTGCCTGAAGGGATAATAACATATACTGTAGATGCGCGCGGCAACAGAAGCAATGTATATTCGGAAGATGAGAGGCAGATAGAAATACCGCTTATTGTGCTTATAAATGGCAATTCGGCCTCGGCATCAGAGGTGCTCTCGGGGGCCGTGCTTGACACAGGCGTGGGCGAGCTTTTGGGCACAACCACCTTTGGTAAAGGTCTTGTACAAAACATTTTCACATTGGGCGATGGGTCGGCAGTGAAAGTTACTGTGCAAAGATATTACACGCCATCGGGCATTTCCATCCACGGCGTGGGCCTAACACCAAACCACTATGTGGAAATGGATGTAGAGCTGACAAACAACCTTTCGCGCCTGTCGGCTGAAGAAGATGTTCAATTGCAAGAGGCAATATCTATTATAAGCGAGACAATAGGACGATAAACAGAATTACAAAGGAGGAAATGATATGAGAATAGCGGATAATGTTGAATTATTATCTGTGCCGGTAAACAGGCCGGATGTTGACATGACATTGCACATGACGCTAACATGGGATGACGACAATTTGGTGCTGATGGACGCAGGCATTCCCGGCCAGGGGGAAGACATCGCAAAAGCCATTGCTGCCGCGGGTTTTGATGCGAAAAACTTAACGCACATCATCATAACCCATCAAGACATGGACCACATCGGCAGTGTCCTTGACCTACAGCGGATGTCTCCAAGCGCAAAAATACTAGCCCACCATGAAGAGGCTCCCTATATGGATGGCCGCAAGATGCCTATAAGACTGGCCACGAATCTGGAAAAATATGAGGATTTATCGCCTGAGATGAAAGCCTATGTAGACCAAGCCAAAATAGATTATGAAACAGGACAGTTTAAGCTTAAAATTGACAAAGAGCTTACAGATAAAGAGGTACTGCCCATATGCGGCGGCATAGAGGCTGTGCACACCCCCGGCCATATGCCCGGCCATATCGCCCTTTTCTTGCACCCAAGCCGTATAATGGTTTGTGGAGACGCCGCCAACATTGCCGATAGCGCCATTGCGGGGCCAAATCCCGTACATACAGCGGATATGGAGACGGGGATGCAGTCCGTGGAAAAGATAAAGCAGTATCCGCTTAGCGGCATAGTGGCCTATCACGGGGGATATTTGCTCCTGGATGGCAAATAAGCACAATAAAGTTAATAGATTTCCTTTGTGGATTGTTTCGGGCCTTTGGCCTTGTGGTGATTGGATGTATAACCATCATTGCGAGGATGAGGCCCGAGGCAATCCATATTTAATTGCGCCAAGTTAACCTGTAACGACTGTGCGCGGCAGTTTGTGCTTGGTGTGATTGGGCCCTCGAGACCAATTGCCGCAATACTACAGAACTTGACAGGGCTTGAACAAACAGTTATGATAAATGGGTAGGAAGCTTGCTTTGTTAAATGGCAATGCTTATAATGGATATAATGCGCAGTTCGGATATGTGCAAGTCTTGACATAGTTTAAAAGAGGAGGCTATCTATTAGGTAGATAATTTATATGAATATAACGATAATTAATGGAAGTCCTCGAAAAGGTAGTACATACGCAGCGACGCAGATATTCAAGAACGAAATGCTGGCTTGCGGGGCGGTAGAATTTACCGACTTTTTTCTGCCCCAGGATATGCCAGAATTTTGCAAAGGTTGTATGTCATGCTTCAACAATGGAGAGCAAGCCTGCCCTCATTCGAATTACTCCATGCCTATTTTAGAATCAATGCTCGGCGCAGATGCCATCATTTTTACCACACCCGTTTTTGTAGTGCAGATGCCTGGTTCGGCTAAGGCTTTCCTCGATCATTATGCGTTTATATTTATGGGGCACAGACCACGCCTTGAAATGTTCAATAAAAAGGCTTTTGTTCTTTCAACTGCATCTGAAGCGGGAACAAAAGCAGCAATGAAAACAATCGTTATGAATCTTAAATTTTGGGGATTAAACAGGATTTATTCATCAGGTTTTGTTATGAGGGCAGTAGATTGGAATACAACCAAACCCAAGCGCAGAGAAAAGTTTGAGTATAGACTTAAAAAGTCCGCAAGGCGATTCTATAAAGAGGTCCTTTCGGGCAAGAAGCGCAGACCATATTTATTTACAAAAATCATGTTTACCGTGTGCCGTATGTTGCTGAAAAGACAGGATGAAGAAACTTCACTTGATAAAAGATATTGGATAGAGAAAGACTTGTTCAAGCAAAATCCTTTTGGACGCACTGATTAAGCATTTTCGGTAATAGACCTGTTCTAAAACTACCGATGCGTGCGGAAAATCTCAACAGTTCATGCAGTTTTCCGCGAGCTTTTTTGGGGTTTTAGAACAGGTCTAATATAGGCAACAGCATATCATCCATAAAACTTACAAAGCCGATTAACAAAATATGTATTGTAAAAATATAACAGCCGCCTGCTTTATGCGGGCGGCTGTTTTGTGTTGTGTGGGTGCCTGGTTTTTACTTCTATGCAAGCTTTTGCGATTTCTAGCGGGTTTTGGCTTAGCAGTCGCAAGGATAGGTGGTTATCCCATGCGCCCTCGCTAAATAGGGTTAAGTTGTCGTGGATGGATATGTGTTGTTTGCCCTCGGAAGTGTATTTTTTTGAGAAGGTTGTGGTTTTGCCTATGGTTTGTCTAAGCTCTATGGTTACGAGATTTTGTGGGCGATTGGTGAGCCTTAGTGTTAAATCTATATCAAATCTTTTGCTGTGGGGTAAAATAATTATGAAGTCCCCATCTATGCGGGCGGTGTGTACGCAGTCGTCACAGCGTTTTATGTGGCAAAGCTGCAATGTCCTGCATGGTGACCAAACATATTTGCTGTCTGCGCAAAATATGTTAATGCATTTGCAGGGGTGCCTGGGCGGCCATGGGCGGGGGTGCGGCATGGCTTCTATTGCCAGATGCAGCTTGCTTTTAAGGATAAACTGCAAATCTACAATTTTTTCGACAAGCTGGGTTACGGATTGGTTTATGCTCAAGATCATTTTACGGTCTTTTTCGCAGTTGAAGTCTATGTTTTCTAGTGCTTTGGTAATCTTTTCGCTTTCGGCCGTTAAAATGCGTGAAAGAGCCATTTCTTCCATGGCTATGGATGTGATGATGGCATTTATAGCCTCTTCACGGCTTAATATGTCTTTAGGGTTAGGAAACTTAGGCATGGACATGGCAACTGCCTCCTTACTGTTTGGTGGGCCCCGGCTTACTGCTAATCCATCATATGAAGAAAGTGGAATAATTGTGATTTTACCGGGGGATAATTAAGAAAAAACGAAAAGAGGCCACGCCATGAGAATATACGAGCAAAACCCATCGGCAAAACCTGCACTGTGCCCCAAAATGCTGCTAGAGGGTACGTCCCATGCAGCGCGCCCGCTTTCATCCTGCAGGGGTTGCCCGCATATGTCTTATATGAGCTGCAATGCACCCCATGAAACCTCTTACGAAAATACCGTAAAAAGTGCGAAAAATATCTTGCAATGGCTTTAAAACTATGGTATAATTTGAATAATCTATCAATTGTGACAGAGAGTGGGCATAAACCCCACTCTTTACTGTTATGTGGAACTTTATTAGGAAAGGGATGATAAAATGCCTGCAAATAGCGAGCTTATCGACACTATAAGCCTTATCGAAAAAGAGAAGGGCATCGACAAAGAAACTTTATTTGAAGCTATAGAATCCTCGCTTATCTCTGCGTGCAAGAAAAATTTTGGAACAAGCCAAAATATACGCGTGGCCATTGACCGTGATAACGGCGCTGTCAATGTTTTAGCGCAGAAGGAGGTTGTTGAAGAGGTAGAGGACGCAACCCTGCAAATTTCTCTTGGGGATGCCCGCGAAATTAGCCTGGAATACGTTGTGGGAGATATTGTAGAGATTGTTGTAACACCGCGGGACTTTGGACGAATTTCTGCGCAAACCGCAAAGCAGGTGGTTGTGCAAAAGTTTCGCGAGGCAGAGCGCAATAAAGTTATCAACGAATTTAAGGGCAGGGAATATCGCCTGCTGTCAGGTGTTGTAGAGCGTATAGAGCGTCGCGATGTTTATGTTACCGTGGGTGATACAGAGCTTAAATTGGCGCCGACAGAGCAAATTCCTGGTGAAGAATATTATTTCAACCAGCGCATAAAGGTGCTGGTGCTTGATATTAAGGATGGCGGCAGCCGCGGGCCTTTGATACCCGTGTCACGCTCCCATCCGGATTTGGTGGCGCGTCTTTTTGAACAGGAAGTGCCTGAAATTGCCGATGGCACGGTTGTCATCAAGGCCGTAGCCCGGGAAGCGGGGCATCGCACCAAAATTGCTGTGGCCAGCCTTAACCCTAATGTGGATCCTGTTGGCTCTTGCGTGGGCGCCGGCGGCCAACGCGTAAATTTGGTTGTTAACGAGCTTAACGGTGAAAAAATTGACATAATAACCCATAGCGATAATCCCAAAGATTTTATTGCCGCCGCCCTTAGTCCTGCTGTGGTTTTGGCTGTGCGCGTGGAAGAAGGGGGAAAGTCTGCTAAAATAGTGGTGCCTGACAACCAGCTTTCGTTGGCTATTGGCCGCGAGGGCCAAAATGCTCGCCTAGCGGCGAAGCTTACGGGTTTTCGTATTGATATCAAGAGCTATACCAAGGCCATGGAAGAAAACTTTATTGATGATACAGATATGCTGGGTGAAACAGAGGAAGCGGTATCTGTTGAAGCGGAAATTACCGTTGATGAAGCCCAATATGCGGAAGCGGCGGCGGAGTATTATGAATACGATGACGACGAATACGACGATGAATACGATGACGACGAATACGACGATGAATACGATGACGAATTCTACGACGACGAATACGACGACGAATACGACGACGATGAGTATAACGATGCAGAAGGTGATGACCATAAACAAGACTAAAGGTATTGCGGGATCCAGAAGAAAGCTCCCTGAAAGGCGTTGTGTTGGTTGTCGCGAGATGAAAAACAAGTCCGACCTTATGCGCATCGTGCGTAAAGCCGATGATAGCGGGTTTTGCGTGGACGATACGGGCAAAGCGGCCGGCCGTGGTGCGTATATTTGCCGTGATGCTGCTTGCTTCAAGAAAGCGGTGAAATCCGGTGGTTTTGATAGGTCTTTTAAGCAAAAAATCCCGCAGGAAGTTTATGCGATTTTGGAAGGTATGATTACACTTGAATGAAATGACGAAAAAACGTCTGCTTTCCATGATAGCGCTGGCTAGAAAGGCCGGAAAGCTCGTTGCCGGTGAGGAAACCTGCGAGAAGACCATTAGAGGCGGCACTGCACATCTCGTACATGTGACGAATGATGCCTCTGCCAATACACAAAAGAAATTTCGCAACAAATCAAACTATTACGATGTGCCGATATATAGTCTATTTTCCAAGGAGGAGATAAGCCGACACATAGGCCTGCACAACCGTGCCACCTTTGTGATCACAGACGAAAATTTTGCAAGGAAAATAATTGAAATTGCGGAAAGGCTGTAAATTCCGCAAGAAAGGTGGTTACATGGCCAAAAAAAGAATTAATGAATGGGCAAAGGATATTGGGGTTGGTTCAAAGGATATTTTGAATATTTTGTCACAAATTGGTGTAGAAGGCAAAACCCATTCTTCTTCCCTTGATGAAACAGATTTTAATAAAGTACGACAGATTTTAAAACCGCAAAGCATAGAGACGCAAGCTGTTAAGAAGGAAGTTGTCAAGAAGGCGGAAAGGCCGGAAAGACCGGAAAGGCCCGTTAGGCTTGATGCTGACGGTAATCCTTTGCCCCGCAGAGAGCGTCCCCTAGGCCCCGACGGCAAGCCTCTTCCAAGGCCTGTAAGGCTTGGCCCCGACGGCCAGCCCTTGCCAAGAAGAGAACGTCCCCTAGGCCCAGATGGCAAGCCTTTGCCCCGCAGAGAAAGGCCTCTTGGCCCTGACGGCAAACCTCTTCCAAGGCCCGTAAGGCTTGGCCCCGACGGCCAGCCGCTACCAAGAAGAGAACGCCCTCTTGGCCCTGATGGCCAACCCTTGCCGCGCAGAGAAAGGCCATTAGGCCCGGACGGCAAGCCTTTGCCGCGCCCAGACAGAGGCGACAGACCCCCAAGGCTCGGCCCAGACGGCAAGCCAATCCCCAGAGGCAACAGGCCTGATAGACCCCCAAGGCTTGGCCCCGACGGCAAGCCATTACCGCGCCCAGACAGAGGCGACAGACCCCCAAGATTAGGCCCCGACGGCAAGCCCCTTCCAAGACAGGAGCGTTTTGACAGAGGCGACAGGCCCCCGAGACTAGGCCCCGACGGCAAACCTTTGCCGCGCCAAGACAGAGGCGACAGGCCGCCCTTTAGGTCTGACAGGCCAAGACCAACCGGCGACAGACCAAGCGGCGGCTATGGTGACAGACGCCCGCAGGGACAAGGGCAGGGGTATAGTCAAGGCCAAGGCCAAGGACGCCCATCAGGCCCACCACGCGGCGGCGACAAGCCGCAGTTTCGCGGTGGAGACCGCCCACCGTTTCGTGGCGGCCAAGGGCAAGGCGGAGGCTTTTCCCAAGGCGGAGGGCCGGGCAGAGGACGTCCGGGTGCTGCTGCCGGCTTTGACAAAAGCAAAAGTGGCAACACAAAGCAAGAGGCGCCGGATAAGCATGGCCGCCGTCAAAAATTGGAAGCATCCAGCAAGAAGGATAAGCGTAAAGACCGTCTTGTGGACGATAGCAAAGAGAAAATGCTGTCTCGTCAGATCGTGGCAAAGATTCCTGCAAAGCCGGAAGAGCCACGGGTGATACAAGTGCCCGCCGTGCTGACGCTAAAAGAGCTGGCGGAGCTTATGAACAAGCAAGGTGCAGAGCTTGTTAAGGCCCTGATAAAAAAAGGCGATATGATATCCATCAACCAAGAAATTTCCTACGAAAAAGCTATGGAAATTGCCATAGAATACAATATCTTGGTTGAGGAAAAGATAGAGATTGATATACTTGAGGAAGTGTTTGCCGAGGACGAAGAGGGCGACGATGTGCTGATAACACGTCCGCCGGTTGTGGTTATTATGGGCCACGTTGACCACGGCAAAACATCCCTTTTGGACACCATACGTAAAACGGATGTGGTAGCCGGCGAGGCAGGCGGTATTACGCAAGCAATTGGCGCTTATACCGTGAGTATCAATGACCGCCCCATCACTTTCCTTGACACGCCCGGCCACGAGGCTTTTACGGCCATGCGTATGCGCGGCGCGCAAGTAACGGACATTGCCGTGCTTGTTGTGGCTGCGGATGACGGTGTTATGCCGCAAACTGTTGAGGCCATAAGCCATGCTAAGGCGGCAGGCGTTGAAATTATTGTGGCCATCAACAAAATTGATAAGCCAAGTGCAAATCCTGACCGCGTTATGCAAGAGCTTACAGAGCACGGCCTTGTTGCCGAGGCATATGGCGGTGACGTTATATGCGCGCGGGTTTCGGCCCATACCCAAGAGGGTATTGACAACCTGCTTGAAATGATACTGCTTGTTGCGGACATGAAGGAATACAAGGCCAATCCCAACAAGAAGGCGCGAGGCACCGTTATTGAGGCCCAGCTGGACAAGGGCCGTGGCCCTGTGGCTACCGTGCTTGTAAAAGCGGGCACCCTTCGCATTGGCGATTCTATCGTGGCGGGCACGGCCCATGGCCGCATACGCGCCATGATAAACGACAAGGGCCAGAGGGTGCAAGAAGCGGCACCGTCCATGCCTGTGGAGATATTGGGTCTGCATTCTGTGCCGACTTCCGGAGATTTGTTCCATATCGCCCGAGACGACAAAGAGGCCCGCTATGTTGCCGAGACAATTATTGCCAAAAACCGCGTGAAGCTAATTGACGAAACGCCACAAAAGGTGTCACTTGATGACCTTTTCTCGCAAATTCAGGCAGGCAAGGTGAAAGACCTTAATATCATCATTAAGGCCGACGTGGGCGGTAGCGTTGAGGCCGTGAAAGCGTCGCTCGAAAAACTGTCCAACGAGGAAGTCCGCATACGTACCATTTTAGGCGGCGTGGGTGCTGTTACAGAAAGCGACGTCATGCTGGCATCGGCTTCAAACGCCATCATCATCGGGTTTAACGTGCGGCCGGAGCCTATGGCGAAAACTGTGGCGGAAGAGCAGCAAGTTGATATCCGTCTATATCGCATCATCTACAACGCCATTGATGACATTCAGGCGGCCATGGTGGGTATGCTAGACCCGATTTTCGAGGAAAAGGTTATTGGCCATGCAACAATACGCCAGATTTTCAAGGCTTCGGGCATTGGTACCATCGGCGGTGCATATGTAACCGACGGCAAAATGACGCGAAACGCCTCTGTGCGTGTGCTGCGTGATAATATCGTGGTTTACGAAGGCACATTGGACACTCTTCGTCGTTTCAAGGAAGATGTGCGCGAAGTCCTTACCAACTATGAATGTGGACTGGTGTTGACCAAGTTTAATGACATCAAAGAAGGTGACGTTGTTGAAGCCTTCGTAATGGAAGAAATTAAACGAGACAAGTAAGGAGCAATTTAATGAAAAATCGAATGATTAGAATAAACGATGAAATTAAAAAAGAATTGTCGGAAATTCTGCGTTCGGGCCTAAAGGACCCGCGCATGGTGTCCATGGCGTCTGTTGTGCGCGTGGACACCAGCGCGGATTTAAAGCATTGTAAGGCGTACATTAGTGTTCTGGGCGATGAAACCGCCAGCCAAAGCTGCATGGATGCCATAAACAGCGCAAAGGGCCACATCAAAAGCCAAATTGCAGCTGCGTTGCAGCTGCGCCAAACGCCGGACTTTAAATTTATTTTGGATGATTCTTTGGACTACAGCTTTAAAATTAACAAGATGTTGGATGATGTAACGAAGGGCGATTAAGCACTTCGTTACATCTTTGAAATGCTGAAAAGGGGGATTTTGCAATGAAAACAGTATGTCATATTTGTAAATTTAAGATGGATGATGCTTTTGACAATTGTCCGCAATGTGGCACTAATCTTGCAGATGCAAACGCAGAAAGATTTATTTTATCCATAGCGGCTGACCAACATGAAACCCTGGAAGAACTGGGCGTAAATGTGATGCTTACCCTGACGGATAAGCGTATCATTATGGTTAACGCCGAAAAAGAAGAGGGTAGCGGACCAGTTAGAGGCGGAATTGCCGGGGCTTTTATTCATGGTGCCATCGAAGGGTATAAGGCCGCCGTTGATGGCAAGGCTTTGAAGCTAAGGGCTATCACATCCATACAGTTAAGCGATATTGCCTCTTTAACCGTGGAAGAATCAGGATTTTTAAAGAGATTTAGGCTGTTTACAATAACTGATAAAGATGGCAAAATATATTACACGGCCTTTGGCAAAAAAGCCGCACCGGAATGGGAAAGTGAAATTAGAAAAAGGATTGGCTAGGAGGAAACACGTGTTTTCAAGACAAGAAGCCTGGGATAATATGACACAAAATGGCGAAAACATCGTCATTGCAACCCATCATTCGCCTGATGGGGATGCGTTGGGCTCTGCCTTTGGCACGGCGTTGGCCCTGCATTATGCGGGTAAAAAGCCCGTAGTGCTGCTGGACGAGCATTCTGCCAAATTTAATTTCCTTCCGGGTCGAGAATTTATCTATGATGGCGATATTGCAGACCTTGCCTGTGATGTCTTTATTGCCGTGGATTGCGGCGATAAAGGGCGCGTCAGCATGGCAGAGGATTTGCTTGGCCGCGCGCCTGTCACCATAAACATTGACCATCACGTGAATAACGATGGATTTGCGCAGCACAATTATATTGATGCCGTGGCATCATCCACCTGTGAGGTTATTTGGGACATCATAAAAACCCGCATTTCTATCACAAAGGAAATTGCGACAGTCCTTTACACAGGTATTTGCACTGATACGGGGGGCTTTCGACATTCGGCCACTTCGCCCAAAACCATGGCGGCGGTGGCACTTTTGATGGGCGCAGGCATAGATATATCTGACATACAGCGCAGGGCGATGTATTCGCATTCTAAAGTTGAGGCGAAAATATTTGCCACAGCCATCCAAAAAATGCAATTTATGGAAGAGCATCCTGTTGCCTATACTGTTCTGACGCAAAAGGACTTGAATGATGTGGGTGCCGTATATTCCGACTTAGACGGTATTGCCTCATATATTCTGGACACCGAAGGCATTGAAGTTTCCGTCTTTTTTACCGAGAGAACCCATGGCAAAGTAAAAGCATCCTTCCGCTCTAACAGTCTCGACGTTAGGGAAATAGCCGAGAATTTTGGCGGCGGCGGCCATAAATTTGCCGCATCGGGCAGCTTTGTGGCTGAAGTAGAAGAGGGCGTTCGGTTGGTGCTGGACGCTGTAAAGGTGGCGTTAGAAAACCAATGAATGGCATAGTAAATATATACAAAGAAAAAGGATTTACATCCCACGATGTTGTGAGCATTGTCAAAAGATTGACGAAGCACAAGGCGGGGCACACAGGCACATTAGACCCTGATGCTGAAGGTGTGTTGCCTGTTTGTATTGGCCGTGCAACAAAAATTTCAGATTACATTATGGCTGAGAATAAAGAGTACATAGCCGATGTTATGCTAGGCATTGCAACTGATACACAGGACAGCACCGGAGAAACCTTGATACAAAAACCATTTTTGGGAGATTTGTCGAAGATTGATAGCGTAATTCAAAGTTTTATTGGGCAGATTACACAAATACCGCCTATGTATTCTGCTTTAAAAATTGATGGCAAGAAACTGTACGAATATGCGCGGGAAGGCAAAGAGATAGAACGCAAATCTCGTAGCATTACCATCCATGGTATTGAAATATTGTCGGAAGATTTGCCAATATCTTTCAAAATTCGTGCAAACTGCTCTAAAGGTACATACATCCGCACCCTTTGTGCTGATATTGGCGAGGCTTTGGGCTCTGTAGCTCATATGGGGTATTTGATGCGCACAAAAAGCGGCAGTTTTCATGTAGAGGATACCATAAAAGTGAATGACCTGAAAAAAATCGCTGAAAAAGGCGAACTTGGCAAAGTTATTATGCCTATAGAAAATGTTTTGGACTATATGCCAAGAATTACTATATCTCAGGATGCTGATAGATGGATGAGAAACGGCAATAAAATTCCTGTAGGCTATGTAAATGCACCAGCTAGCCTGTCTCACGGCGGGGAATACTTGGCCTATGATGCGGTGGGTGGCCTGGCCGGCATATATGTGATGGCTGATGACGATTTTATAAAGCCCAAGGTGATGCTGCTATGAAGCATGTTTTTGGTGAAAACATAAAAATTGGTAAAGATTTGGCCATAGCCATTGGAAAGTTTGATGGACTTCATAAAGGGCATATGGCTTTGATTTCTAAGCTTAAAGAAGTAGCAAAAAAACAGAGGATTGTCTCTGCTGTGTTATCCTTTTCGCCGCATCCTGCTGCTGTACTTGGCGGAGCGGATATCCCCCTTATCCTTTCTCCCCAAGAGAAGCTTCATCTTCTTAGTAAGCTGAGTCTGGACTATTTTATCGAATATCCTTTTACGCGTGAATTTGCGCAAATATCACCTGATGATTTTTTGAAAAATATTGCTGTTGAGCAATTGAAAGGTAAAGCCCTGGTTGTAGGTGAAAATTTTCGTTTTGGTCACGACGGAGCGGGAGATGTTGCGCTTGCTAAAAGGCTGAGCGCCTCATTAGGTCTGCAAGTGCATACCATGCCCCTTGTTTCACAGGGCACTGCTGAAATCAGCGCAAATAGCATTCGCTGTGCCATTGCTAATAAGGATTTTCACGCTGTAAAAAACATGTGCGGCAGAGATTTTTTCTTTATAGGTGAAATTGCCTATATTCCGCAGAAAAACAAGCTTTTACCGCCATATGGCGAATATATCACCAGGACATATGTGGATGATATGCCCTACGAAAGCATCACAACCGTTGGCCCCGATGTCGTAGAAACTCATCTGCTTAACTATAACAGCGACCTTTATGGATGTGCCCTGCGTGTAGAATTTCTTGATTCTTACTCATCGTCGTCATCAAAGTCATGGTGATGGTCGTGGTCATGGTCTGATGGTGGTACAAGCCCATCCAAAGTGATACCCTTTTTCTGGGAATAATCCCATAGCGCGGCGCGCACAGCATCTTCCGCTAAAAGAGAGCAATGCACCTTTACAGGCGGCAGGCCGTCCAAAGCCTCTGTTACGGCCTGGTTTGTAAAACCTATGGCCTCATCAATGGTTTTACCCATAACAAGCTCTGTTGCGATAGAAGAGGTTGCGATGGCGGCCCCACAGCCAAAGGTTTTAAATTTGGCATCGCGGATAACACCCTCATCATCAATATCCAGATATATCTTCATAATGTCGCCGCATTTTGCATTGCCCACGGTGCCAACGCCGCTGGCGTTTTCAATTTCGCCCATATTGCGCGGGTTCATAAAATAATCCATAACTTTTTCGCTATATTGCATAAAAACCTCTCCTTTACACGGGCGAACACAGTTCGCCCCTACTTGTATCCCAAAAGTTTATCTATATTTCCGGTTTTTTGAAATTCTTCCCACAATGGTGACATAGAGCGAAGCCTTTCGACTATTTGCGGCAGGATTTCGGCAAGCTTGTCCAAGTCATCCTTGGTGGTTTCTCTGCCGAAGGATAGGCGCAGAGAACCGTGAGCAAGCTCATGGCGCAGACCCGAGGCTATAAGTACATGGGAAGGGTCTAATGACCCTGACGTACAGGCAGAGCCGCTTGACGCGCTAATGCCCTTTGCGTCCAGCAGCAAAAGCATACCTTCACCTTCGATAAATTCGAAGGTGATGTTTACATTGCCTGGAAGACGCTTTGTAGGGTGTCCGTTGAGATGGCTATATGGTATTGCTTTTGTGATTTTGTCAATGAAGTCATCGCGCATTTTTGTGTGGCGCGCGGCTTCGGCATCAAGTTCTGCCACGGCCAGATGGGCTGCTGCACCCATGCCCACAATGCCAGCTACATTTTCCGTACCGCCGCGGCGACCGCGTTCTTGCCCGCCGCCGTGGATAAGGGGCGGCAGCTTTACGCCTCGCCGCACATACAAAGCACCCATTCCCTTTGGTCCATAAAGCTTGTGGGCGGACATGGAAAGCAAGTCCATCCCCAGTGCGTCGACATTTACAGGGATGTGGCCCACGGCCTGTATGGCGTCCGTGTGGAAGAAAATTTTGTTTTCTCTGCCCCGGGTGGCGTTTACCTCTTTAAGATGTGCGCCAATTTCTTCAAGGGGCATTATGGTGCCAACCTCGTTGTTGGCCATCATAACAGTAACCAGTATAGTTTCTGGGCGGATAGCGGCGGCAAGGTCTGCCGTGCTTATCATTCCAAATTTATCAACAGGCAAAAATGTTACATCAAAGCCGATTTTTTCAAGGTATTGGCAGGTATACAACACCGCGTGATGCTCTACTGCACTGGTAATAATGTGATTGCCTCTATCGCGATTAGCTTCCGCAATGACTTTTATGGCCCAATTAACAGATTCTGACCCGCTGCCTGTAAAATAAATTTCATTACCGCGGGAGGCACCGATGATGGCGGCAATTTTCTCTCTCGCCTCGTCCATGGCCACTTTGGCGGAAGTTGCAGCAGAATATATGCTGGAAGGGTTGGAGAAATTGCCCGTCAGAAATGGCATCATGGCATCCAGCACTTCGGGTCGTATTGCAGTTGTTGCGGCATTATCAAGATAAATTGTGTTTTGCTTCATTTCTTATGTCCCTTTCTGTTTTAGGTCGGAAAGTTTATCAAAATCCTGTGCAAGTTCTGCAATTGTGATAGAATCTATTACTTCATTTATTTTTTCTGTAATTTTGTGCCAAGAGGCTTTCATAACGCAAAGGTCGCAATCAACCTGCCCGCAGACATTTGTGCCGTCAATGACGCAGTCCACAGGCACTATCGGCCCTTCCAAAATGCGTAACACTTCGCCTGCTGTAAGTTCTTCCGCAGACTTTGCCAAATAGTATCCCCCATTTGCGCCACGGATAGAATTAACAATCCTTGCCTTTTTCAGGGGAGATATAATTTGCTCCAGATAGTTTTCAGATATGCCCTGCCTTTCGGCAATGCTTTTGATGCTGATACATTTTTCGCCGCGCTTTTGCATTGCGTAAGCGATATCTACAACAGCCTTTAGGCCATAGCGGCCTTTGGTTGAGATTTTCATAAGACAACACCCCTTAATTGGAGTTAAACAATTCCTATCACAATTCTAGGAATTAATATATTCATAATATCAGCTTTCTATTCCTGTGTCAAGAGATTTTTGCCTTTTATTTAAAATTTTATATTCGCGTATAATCATGCTGCCTGTTATCAGCAGGGCGATGGTGTCTGACACTGGCATTGCAAACCAAATGCCGTCAAAGCCGAAGATGCGCGGCAGGATGAAATATGCTGGGATAAGCAGAAGGCCTTGGCGCAGCACTGACAAAAACACCGAGATCTTTGCGCGGCCAATAGATTGGAAGAAATTGGCGGTGTTCATTTGAAAGCCCATAAGAGGCATGGTGAAAAGTATGATGCGCATACCCACGGTACCAATTTCGTTTAAAGCGGGGTCGTTGCTAAAAAGGGACATCAGTTGCGCTGAAAACAGCTGAACGACAATGAAGCCCACAAGACAAAACGCCAGCGAATACAGCGCAGAATATTTAAAAGCCTGCTTCACCCTTGATATGTTTCCGGCGCCATAATTAAAGCCAATGATGGGCTGTGCGCCCTGGTTTATGCCGAAAACAGGCATAAGGAAAAGCATGGAGATACTGAGGATGACGGTGAAGGCACCCACGGCGTGGTCTGCATCGCCAAAGGCAATGGCTCCGTAATATAGTAGCGAGCGGTTTGCAACGATAGTGATAACAGATCCCAAAAACTGCATGAAAAACGGCGATATGCCTATGGCAAAAATTGATAAAATTATCTTTAACGAGGGCTTCATGTTTTTTAGCTTTATGGTAACAACCGGCCTGCCCGAGACATTTGTAAAGTAGTATGCAAACACCCACATGGCAGAGATGGATTGTGCTATCAGCGTGGAAATGGCGGCACCTGCGATGCCAAGGCCAAGCCATAGGATAAAAATAGGGCTTAAAATGATGTTGGATATGGCCCCCAAAAGCTGTGCCGATGCAAAACGCCTGGGGTTGCCCATGGCGCGGATGGGGTGGTTCATGGCAAAGGACAAAAACATCACAATACAGCCGGCCATCATGATACGTGTGTATGTAAGGGCGAAGGGCAGTGTGGCCTCGCTTGCGCCCACGGCGATAAGCAGGGGCTCTAGGAAAAACAGGCCTATGATGGACAGGATGACGGGGAAAGTTAAATTAAGCACCAGGGCATTGCCTATTACGCGCTCTGCGGCTTCCCTGTTTCTGTTGCCAAGATGCAAGGAAATGTTGGCGGCTGTGCCTATGCCCACAAGCAAAGCAAAAGCCCCTATGATGTTGAGGATAGGGGCCGCGAGGCCAATGCCTGTTAAGGCATCTGTGCCCACGCCGGGTATCTGCCCGATGAAAAAGCGGTCCACCACAACATAAAGGGCGTTTACCAACATACCAATTATTGTAGGTATGGAATAATATAGCACCAGCCTGGGTATGCCGCTGGTGGCCAGCTTTTTTTCTTGCGGTGTAAGCTCTTTTATAATTTTGTCGTCATTTGGCGTCTCCAAGATGAAATGGCCCCCATTCTAGCTATTTACCTCATTGCGAGTATAGTATCCACAAATTCTGAATTTTTGCTGGTTTTGGCCAGCATATCCGTTACTTGCTCGTTAAATTCTTGCGTGGAAACATTGCCCATCCGGCGTCGTAGTGAGAACAGTGCATCCAGCTCGCGCTGGCCCAAAAGCATCTCTTCGCGGCGTGTGCCGGACTTGTTGATGTCGATAGCGGGGAAGATGCGCTTTTCGGATAGGCGGCGGTCCAAAACAAGCTCCATATTACCCGTGCCTTTAAATTCCTCAAAGATAACATCGTCCATCTTGCTGCCTGTGTCCACCAAAGCCGTGGCCAAAATTGTAAGAGACCCACCATTTTCAATATTTCTGGCGGCACCAAAAAACTTTTTGGGCATGTAAAGGGCGGCTGGGTCCAAACCGCCTGAAAGCGTACGCCCACCCGCCGGTATCGTAAGGTTATACGCACGCGCCAAACGCGTGATAGAATCCAGCAAAACAACCGCATTCTTACCTTGCTCTACAAGCCTTTTGGCTCTCTCCAGCACAATTTCCGCAACCCTTTTGTGATGCTCTGGCTGCTCATCAAAAGTGGAAAATACAACGTCTGCCCTGTCGCCTGCGATAGAACGTTGCATATCCGTAACTTCCTCAGGCCTTTCGTCAATAAGCAATACAATAAGATGTACATCTTTATGGTTTGCTAAGATTGCATTAGCAACTTTCTTCAACAGCACTGTCTTGCCGGCCTTTGGCGGCGAAACCACCATGCCGCGCTGGCCAAGGCCAATGGGTGCCACCAAATCTATTAGCCTTGTAGCCAGATCTTTGGAAGAAACCTCAAGTGAAAGCCGTTTCTCGGGAAAAATGGGTGTTAGGTCTTCAAAATTAGGCCTTCGCTGGGCGGCATAAGAATCGTCTCCATTCACGCCGCTGACATAAAGCAAGGCCTTAAATTTTTCATTTTCCTTGGGTATGCGGATATTGCCTCTCACAAAGTCGCCGGTTTTCAGGTTAAAGCGTCGTATCTGGGCGGGCGACACATAAATGTCGTTAGGGCCGGGCATATAATTGTCCACGCGCAAAAAACCGTATCCATCGCCTAAAATCTCCAAAATACCCATGCGCTCTATGCCGCTGTCCAATTGCACTAAATAATCCGCTTTATGCTGGCCCTTTGGTGCCGCTTCTTCTTGCTTTACCCTTGGTGCTACCTCTTCAACTTTAACTTCCTGCACGACGAGATCCGGCTCTGTTTTAACTTCCTGCACTACCTCTTCCTTCTTCTCTTGTGGAAGTTCCTGAAGAGGCTCTTGAAGAGGTTCCTGAGGAAGCTCGATGGTTACATTTACTTCCACCTTAACATCTTGCTTCTCCATTATAATTTGCGCAAGCTCTTTTTTTCTGTAGCGCCCGATGTTTTTCATGCCAAGGCCCTGCGCTATTTCACGCAGCTGTGGCAATGGAAGCTTTGAAAGATCTTCGCTATCTTTGGGCTTCTCTTCCTTAATATTTACATTGCTTTCCGCTTCTTTTTCCGCAACAAGCTTTTCTAATTCTGCCTTGCGATGCTTCATAAAGCCCTTGATACCAAGCTTTTTTGCGCTCTCTCGGATATCTGCCAATGAAAGGCCCTTAATTTCTGAATTTTCCAAATGGATGCCCTCCTAAAGTAATTATATTGTCGTTTGATAGGTTTGGATTGGTGTAAAAACAGCCCAGGGCCTGCTCCCACTATAAGAAAATGCAGATTTGTGAGGCGATTTTTCGCCAATCAAGGAGCTGAGGACGACGCGTGCCTAAAGGCACGTTAGGACGAAGCGACACAGAGTGGCGGAAATATCGACCGCAAATGTGCGTTTTCGTTAGTGGGAGCAGGCCCTAGATAAGGTACGATAAACACAGTGATTTAACTTTGGCAAGTTAAATCACTGGATAATAGAATGTCGAAAAATAGATTTTAATTGAATTAATCGGGTATAATAAGTATCATTCCTGGATGAATATTGTCAGATTCTGACATATTATTTGCATCAAGTATATCTGCAAAGCGCAAACCATTTCCGTAAATTCTCGCGGCTATGGCCCAAAGGCTATCGCCTTCTTGTACGGTATAAATACGGTTGCCCGCAGTATTAATGGTGGTGTGAGGCAAATCTCCCGGTGTTCCTGGGGTTGTGGTTGTGGTGGTTGTGATAGGCGCATCGGTTGTGCCGTTAGCATCTGCATCGTCTGATGTATCACCACCGTTAGCATCGTCGTCGTTGCCTTCAACATCATCACCTGCGCCCTGTAAAAGCGTCAAAGAGCTCTGCAAGTTGTAGTTGTCTGACCTGGCCTGGCTAAGTTGGCTGTAAAGGCCTTCGTTTGCAATGCGAGCCGACCCAAGCTCTATTTCAAGCTCGGAAATGCGGCCTTCTGCTGCGGACAGGCTTGACCTTGCGGAAATTATCTGCCATGTTAGCACGGCGCACACAATCAAGACCAAAAAGCCGGCCAAAGCGGCCAAATTTCTTATATTTAGCTGGCGTCGTGCAGGCTGATTTCTCATAGATAAATCTTCCTCTTCTTCAAAACGGCTTCCTGTAACATATTCTTCAAATCTTACAGGGGTAGGCGTGGGCGCACCAAGCTTTTTGTCTCTGTCCATCATTGCGCGCTCTCTGTTGGCACGTGCCTTTTCTTGATCCATGCGGTTGGCTTTCTCTGCAGTGCGGATATATTTTGCGTATTCCTCATCGGGGTCGGCTTCACGCTTAAAAGAGGTAGGCGGCCCTGCTTCGTGTGTAGATACGGGATGAGGAGTGTAGTCATCATCATCCTCTTCTTCATCATACCCTTCATCGCCTTCATCGTCAAAAAGACTTTCCACAGCGCGCTTTGAAAAGCCTTCCATATTGCCGTATATCTCTTCAAAGCCCCCTCTTATTTCATCCATAGCATCGCCTTCAGGATATCCATCAGGCAAGCCTTGCTTCGGATCGTCACTCAAAATATCACCCCATCTGGAGAACTAGGGCCTGTTCCTGCTAACAAAAACGCATCTTTGTGACCGATATTTCCGCCACTCTTCGTCAGCTCTTCCTTGATTGGCGAAAAATCGCCTCACAAATCTGCATTTTCTTATAGTGGGAACAGGACCTAGCTAAAATATAGCACATATTATCCATATCGTAACATCTTTTCAGGCAAATGTCAACACTTCGTGTCTTAAAAATCCATATGGTGTGGCCGCAATGGACTTGTAACAAAATTACCTACATACCATCCGTAGGGGCGGCTTGTAGCCGCCCGTTAATGAAATGCCGCGAATGTCGTAACGTATAGATGTCGCTTCATAAGCGGGCGGCTGTAAGCCGCCCCTACAAGTGAGTGGGTGGTTTTGTTACAGGGCTAATGTCCACACCATATGGATTACACGCGCCAGAATCCATTAAACCATGCCCGCTCTGAAAAAGGTTTCTTGTCTGCATGTTTTATTGATTGCGAAGCAATTCCAATTGGAAGAAAACAGACAAGTTCATAATCTTCCGGGACATTCAAAATATTCGCCATTTTTCGTCCAATAGCATCAGAGTCAGTTACGTGCCCCTCGTACCAACAGCTTTGGTACCCAAGTTCAACTGCTGCTAACAGCATATTCTGGATAGCCGCTGAATAATCCTGTACATTGAAGCACTTATCCCTATATGCAATGATCTTTCGCGTTAATACGCATATTATGGCGGGAGCGGTTTCTGCAACCTGCGGGCTAATTACTTCGCGCAATCTGGCTAACAATTCGGCATCATCTACAACGATTAGGCTTGTTGTTTGCTTGTTGCAGCCAGACGGCGCTGATAATCCAGCTTCCATAATTTTTGTTAAGTCGCTTCTGGGGACACTGATATTTTCATATTTTCCTCGGTAGCTAGTCCTATTTTTTATTGCGTCCAATGCGGTCATAAGCTCTAAATTCCCAATTCTTGTTTAGCTTCCTTAAACGCATTAAGCACATAGTCCAGCTGTTCTTTTGTATGGGCGGCAGAAACCTGCGTGCGCACCCGTGCCTTGCCCTTGGGCACAACGGGATAGAAAAAGCCGATAACATACACATTTTTTGCAAGCATGGCCTCTGCCAGCTTTTGCGAGGCAATTTCGTCGTAGGTCATTATGGGCACTATGGGATGGGTGCCGGGCACGATGTCATAGCCGATGTCTGTAAGGCCTTTGCGGAAATACGCCGTGTTTTCTTTAAGACGCGCGGCCAAATCTCCGGATTTACTTATCATATCCAGCACCGTAAGGGATGCGCTGGCGATGATGGGCGAGAGGCTGTTAGAAAACAGATATGTGCGGCTGCGTTGGCGCAAAATGTCTATAATAGCCTTTTTGCCGCTGGTATAGCCGCCGGAAGAGCCGCCCAGGGCCTTACCCAGCGTACCCGTTAGCACATCAATGCGGTCTATCACGCCGCAATGCTCATGGGCACCTTTGAGGTTGTCGCCAATAACACCAACGCCGTGGCTGTCATCCACAATAACAATGGCGTCGTATTTGTCAGCCAAGTCGCAAACAGCCACAAGGTTGGCAATGGTGCCGTCCATGGAGAAAACACCGTCCGTTACAATAGCTTTAATGCGGCTGCCCGCTGCCTCTTTTAGGCAGTTCTCCAGTTCTTGCATATTGTTATTTTTGTAGCGGAAACGCTTGGCTTTGCATAGACGCACACCATCAATGATGCTGGCGTGGTTAAGCTCGTCGCTGATAATTGCGTCGTCGGGGCCTAAGATGGTCTCAAAAAGGCCGCCGTTTGCGTCATAGCAAGACGAATATAAAATAGTATCATCTGTGCCCAAAAATTCTGAAAGCTTAGCCTCAAGATTTTTATGAAGCTCTTGCGTGCCGCATATAAAGCGCACGCTGGATAGGCCATAGCCCCAACGGTCTATACCTGCCTTGGCCGCCGCCTTTATCTCGTCATTGTTGGACAGGCCAAGATAGTTGTTGGCGCACATGTTTATCAGCCCAGGGTACTTTGTCGTATCAATTTTCGCGCCCTGTGGCGTCGTGATGATACGCTCTGTTTTCCACAAGCCGCTGTCTTTAATTTCTTGGGTCAATGCTGCCCAATGGTTGTATGCTGTTTTCATGCATTTCCTCCTCAAATCTTATAGCAATTCAACTTGAAAATTGCCTCAGCTCGCGCGGATACACACTTGGTGCGCTGTCTGTATCCGCGCGGCCTCGTTGTTTTCAAGTAAAATTGCTATAGTGCTAATCATTGTTACGCACTAATATTTCTGTCCAGCCATCATAATCTGTCAATAGCAGCATTTCACTGTCTCCGAAGACGCTTCTATAAATGGCAAAATGAAATTCATAGTAGTCGTCATATGGAAAAGCGAGAGTTATTATGTTACCATCGGCGCCCCACGCAAAATATTGTGCGTCCAGTGTGGCAGCATCATACAGCCTAAACATTGAAGCTATACCTGTGCCATCCGCGAAAAATTCAATGCGCTCAACCAAAGTTTCATATTCGTCATATTCGATATCCCAAGCACCGCCTATCAAAAAGCCTTCGATAGCGGCATGGCCCAAATAAGCTGTGTTTGTATCAGGGTTAAAGTCCACAGGCAGGCCCAGCAAATCCGCCATGGTGCGCAGAGGCAAAAATGTCCTATCATCCATAATAAATGGCTGGCTGTCCTCATCAAATTGCACTGTGCGGCCGTTTAAG
Source organism: Defluviitaleaceae bacterium (assembly GCA_009781625.1). Taxonomy (GTDB): domain Bacteria; phylum Bacillota; class Clostridia; order Lachnospirales; family WRAX01; genus WRBK01. Next base: position 22,328 of record WQVI01000003.1, read on the forward strand.
ACGATGCTAATGCCATAATGTATCTCGCGGCTTATGCCGGGGCTTGCGAAAACCAAAGTTGCCGACAGCATCACCATCAGCAAAACACCAGCAACAAAGCCTTTTAAATGCTCTTTTTTCATGACTATCTCCGAAATTTATTTATTTTTCTGCGTGCATATCCACCGCATAATCCCGCATATCATCAGGATTTACGTAGATTTTTGCTGAGAGGTGAAATTCATCCAAAGGTGTGAAGTTAACATCGCTATGGCCTAAGCACAGACAATACCAGCGCGTTTTGGTGGTATGCTCGGCACCCTTATCGTCTGTGTAGGTGAAATACGCACGGAAAGTTATATAGCCCCATACGCGCAGCAAATAGACGGGTGCATAATCTATACTATCAGCATCGTAAGCTGCGCCGCTGGCTTGTAAATGCGCAAGCCTTTTGCCCCTCATCCAACCAATAAGCAAAAACGCTATGCCCAGGGCAAAAAATGCGGCAAGGATAATGAAAATTGTGAGGACAGAGTTGATGAGGGCAAGGATGGCAAGAGCCGCCGAAATAAGTGCCATGCGAAGTCCCATCACACTGTGAAAACTAGCTATTTTTCTTTCCATAACAAAATCAATCTCCGAAAAACTTCATTATTGTTTTACATTTGCGCGAAAATCCACTGCGTAATCCTGTGAATTTTGCGGGTTAACATAGATGGTTGCAGAAAATGTCAAGTTGTGCAAACGCACAGTTCCAAAGCGTGTACTTACGGCGCATCGTCTGGCTTTTGTGGTATGCTTAACACCGTTGCTATCTATATAAGTGGCAGTTAGCTTGACGTCCTTATGCCCCGGTATCCAAAATAGAGAGGTGGTTGCATAGGCAACATCTTCTGCCTCATAGGCTACCCCATCAGCGCGCAGGCGAGCCAACTTTCGCCGTCTAAACCAATCCGGCATCAAGAACGTTATAGCTGTGATAAATAGCGCTGCGATAGAAAAGTAGCCAACAAATGCAACTTCAGGTATAAGGTGTATGCCGCCAATAAAGAAGAGGGCGATGAAAAGCCCCCAAAGCGGCATTCCAGGAAAGGCGGTTATGGCAGATATGCTTCTAATTTTCATTTCCATGCGTGCCACCTAGTCCCAATTAAGCACAACCTTCACGGCCTCGCCCTTCATCATAGCCGCAAAGCCCTTTTCAAAATCTGTATAATGGAATTCGTGGGTTACAAGCCTGTCAACCTTTTCGGCCAGGCCTGTTTGCAACAATGCCGTCATCTTATACCATGTGTCATACATCTCGCGGCCATAAATGCCCTTTAGATGCAGGCAACGGAAGATGACCTTGTTCCAGTCTATTTTAATTTCTTCGGCAAAGATGCCAAGGATGGCTATTTTGCCGCCATTAGCCATATTGTCCACCATATCCGCGAAAGCAGATGCGGCACCGGACATTTCCAAGCCCACGTCGAAGCCCTCTGTCATACCAAGCTCGGCCATAACATCGCTGATGTTTTCCTTCATTACATTAACTGTACGTGTCGCGCCAAGCTCCATTGCAAGGGCAAGAGGCTCGTCTCTTCTGCCTGTGATGACGATGTTGCGCGCACCCGCCATCTTAGCTATGGGCACTGCCATAAGGCCAATAGGCCCGGAGCCTGTAATTAAAACATCCTCACCCAGCAAGTTGAAGGAAAGTGCCGTATGTACAGCATTTCCAAGGGGGTCTTGCACGGCCAGCACATTTTCAGGGATACCTGCTGGGCACGGCCAAATATTTGTTGCAGGAATAGCAGCGTATTGAGCAAACACACCGTCATCATTAACGCCTATGCCTACGGTTTGGCGGCATAGATGCTGCGAGCCCGTGATGCACCAGCGGCATTTGCCGCAAACCACATGCCCTTCGCCGGAAACAAGCTGCCCGATGGTAAAGCCTGTAACGTTATCGCCAAGAGCCACAATTTCACCAACAAATTCATGACCTATCGTCAGCGGCGGTTTTATAGTCTTTTCTGCCCAAGAATCCCATTTATAAATATGCACATCCGTACCGCAAATGCCTGTTTTACGAAGCTTCACCAACACGTCATTTTTTGATATCTGGGGCACCGGCTTTTCCTGAAGCTCAAGCCCGCCATATTCGCCTTTGGCCTTAACGATGGCCTTCATGGTTTTAGGTATTTCCATATCATTTCCTCCTATCAGAAATGTAAAATTTAAGTCGTACAAACATTGTAACACGATTTTATTTTGGTTGCAATACGATATGTCTAAAGTTGCCCAAGCCCTCATATAATGCAAAAAACAACAAGGGGCGGCATCATGGATAAAATAAAAATAATTAAAACTGCTTGTGTGTACACAGGGTTAATTTTCGGCGCGGGATTTGCTTCCGGCCAAGAGCATCTCACATTTTTCCTGCGCTACGGCAGATTGGGCATTGCCGGCATCATCGTGGCCAGCGTCCTAATAGCCCTTTGCGGCTGGGCTGTGATGGACATCTGCGTGCGCCAGAAAATAGGCAATTATCGCGAATTTATGGCGATGGTATTTGGCCCGCGACTTGGGGCTGCTTTGGACATCATCACGGGCGTTTTCATCTTCGTGATTTTCTCCGCCATGCTGGCCGCCACAGGTGCCATGGGTAGCGAGGCCGCCGGACTGCCCTTTACATGGGGCGTAATTTTTGCTGCCGCGCTGTGTTTTATCGTGTTGTTATTTGATTTGCGCGGCATGGTGCAGATAAACATCATAATTTCACCTATTTTGGTGGTTGGCGCGCTGCTCTTGGGCCTATATGCCATCTTCGGCAGCGCGGCACCTGCTTTTGCGGCGCGCGCCGTGGACAATTGGCCCACATCCGCCGTGGTGTATGCATCCTACAATTTGATACCTGCCGTTGCTGTGCTGGCGGCCATGCCAAAACTGGTAACATCACGCAAAATAGCAAGGCATGGCGGCATATTGGGCGGCATTTTCCTGGGCATCATCGGCATAGTGCTGGCGGTTGCACTTCTCTCTAACATTGGCTTAATAGGCCAAATGGAGCTCCCCATGCTGGCTCTGGCGCGAAATTATGGCCATCTGGTCGCAAATCTTTATATAATATTACTGTTTTTGGCTATTTTCACCACGGCGGCCACAAATGCCTTTTCGCTGACAGAATGGCTGGCGGCAAGGGTTAACTTCTCAAAGATGCGGATAAAAATTGCAATAATCATCTTAGGCATCGCCGCCGCCCATGTTGGCTTTTCTAACATTGTCACCCATGCCTACAGTTTTTTCGGCTTCTTAGGGATTTTCATCATGGTTTCTATCATCATTTACTTCTTTCGTGGCATAAAACACCGCGAAAGCTAGTATACATAGTACAATCTTAGATTGTCCGGAGGTAATTATGAAGAAGTTTATGTTTTTGATGCTAATTTGCGCGGGCGTGTTGGTGCTTTCCGCCTGCACGGCCATACAAGAGAGGGTTGACGCCACAGCCTATGAAAGAATTCACCGCCAGCTGATGGCCATGGAAAGTTTTACGACCCAGGCTACGGTTACGTTTATTTCCAACAACAGCACCCATGTTTACGAAACCATCCAACACGCTCGCGTTACCGGCGAATACCGCATAGAAGTGACAGCCCCTGAAAATGTGGCGGGCAACACCACTGTTTTTGACGGCACCACCATATCCCAATTTAACCCCCGGGTAGATGGCCGCATTTCACAAACCAGCACGGAAGCACCGGAGCGTCTGGAAATTTTGCTGACGTCCTTTGTGCGTAACTTTGTCACCAGCCAAGAGGTAAGCATCATGGCCGCGGCCATGGAAGAGGGATTGACGACGATATTGGAAGCCACCATCCCCGGCGACCACCCATATATGACATCCCAGCGGCTGTGGGTTAAAAACGATACACAGCTGCCCGTGCAGATGATAATTTATGACCAAAACGGCGCAGAAAGAATTATTGTAATTTTTAATAGCTTTGAGTATAATGTGAATATAGAGGATAATATGTTCCAAGTTAGACGATAAATGGGGTGAATACAAAAGATGATAACTTTTGGGAGAACGGCGGCCGTGGTGAGCTCTGCCGCCATTGCAAACAATATTGGCGTTGTTAGGAAAATGATTGCGCCCAAGACGCGCATAATGGCCGTTGTAAAGGCTAATGGCTATGGCCATGGTATTTACGAGGTGTCTAAAGCGGCTGTAAACGCCGGGGCGGACTGGCTGGGCGTTGCCACCGTGATGGAAGGCGTGTTTTTGCGCCGCCTTAATATAATGGCTCCCATCTTGGTGCTTAGCCCAACTTTTGAGGAAGAATATGAAAACCTCATCCTTAACAACCTTACATCCACAATTTTTAGCCTTGAAACGGCGAAAAAGATGGCCCATGTGGCGGGATATCTGGAGAGGCCAGCGAAGGTGCATATCAAGATAGACACAGGGATGAACCGCGTTGGATATACCGTTGCCAATGGCGAAGCAGAGGCCGTGGCGGCTGAAATTGCTGAAATTTCACGCTTGGAGGGCATTATTCTTGATGGCATATATTCCCATCTCGCAACGTCGGATTCTGACGCTGCTTTCGCACAAGAACAATTTCGCCGCTTCATGCATATAATAGGGGTATTGGAAAAAATCGGTCTACATATTCCTATGAAACATATTTCAAATTCTGGCGCAATTTTGGGATTTCCGGAATTTAATCTGGACATGGTGCGTGCAGGTGTTTTGACATATGGTCTTGCGCCAAATTCGCTGCACGAAGGAGCCTTAGAGCTTGCGCGCCTAGGCTTTTTGCCTGCGCTTACGCTGAAAAGCCGCGTTGCCCATGTAAAAACCGTTAAAAAAGGCCAAAGCGTGGGCTATTCTCGTAATTTCCTTGCAGACAAGGATATGCGCGTGGCCACCATGCCTGTTGGCTACGGTGATGGCCTTTCGCGCCATCTAAGCAATTGCGGCCGCGTGCTGATAAACGGTGCTTTCTGCAATATCATCGGCAATGTTTGCATGGACCAAACCATGATAGATGTGACGCATATTGATGCAAAGCTGCGCGATGATGTTATCATCATCGGCCAAAGCGGTGATAAGCGCATTTGGGCCGAGGATGTAGCGGCCTGGCAAAAGTCTATTAACTACGAAGTGGCCACGTCAATTTCTGAAAGAGTTGCCAGATTTTATGTATAGTTGAACGCCGCAAGGTCAATAATAAATATGTAGCCCAAAATCCCGAATTATTCCGGTTTGGAGAGTGAGGACATGTTGGTAAAACGTGGCGACATATTTTATGCAGACCTTAGCCCCGTCATAGGCAGCGAGCAGGGCGGCATCAGGCCCGTGCTTATTGTACAAAACGATGTGGGCAACAAATATAGCCCCACCATCATCTGCGCGGCCATAACAAGCCAGATAGGCAAGGCAAAACTGCCCACACATATTGAGATAGACTGCGCAAAGGCGACTTTGGTAAAGGATTCTGTAGTCCTGCTGGAGCAAGTGCGCACTGTGGACAAAAAACGCCTGAGAGAAAAGATATGCCATCTGGATGACGCCTTTATGAGCAGAGTGGACAGAGCCCTGCGTGTAAGTTTCGGACTTGTAAATACATAGGCAGGGGAAATAGCTGATAACCAAAAACCACCGACAAATTCGGTGGTTAATTTTTTGCAAATATGTTGACATTGGATAATTATGGTGATATAATATGCTTGCAAGATTGTTTAGGGAAAAAGGAATACGCTTGTCCAGCCTCACAAGCGTACCACGACAGGCGTATTCCTCCCAAGCAATTAAGCCCGTGAGAAGATTGTATCTCACCTGGGCTTAATTGTCAAGCCGCAAAAAGAGGGGGTGAGATTTTTTATGGTCAAAAGAAAGCCGTCGCCCCCTAGTGGTTTTGCCGTTAACAGAAAGCTTGAGGCTATTTTAGAAGAAGAGCTTCAAAAGAGACTTAAAGATGATAGCAAAAACAACAAAGTGACATCAAAAGAAAAGGTAGAAGCGAAAAAAGCAGAAGATGACGAAGATTTTTTCATACCTGTGCTGTTTTAATTAAAAAGGGGCGGACTTATGTGGCGCCTCTTTTCTGTTACCTTGACAAAACTGAGGAATTAATATACAATTTTTTTGGTACTTGATGGGGGATGGATTAAAATGGAGATAAAAATTGCACAGCTGGAAATACCGCAAAACAAGCGGCTTATCTGCATCAGTGACGTTCACGGCGAGATGGAATTGCTTATTAAGTTACTGGACAGGGTCGAATTTTGTAGTGATGATATATTGGTTTTGCTGGGTGATGTGTATTTGAAAGGCAGCCGATGCCATGCGTGCCTGAAATATGTTATGGAGCTATCCGCGCAGCCCAATGTGCATGTTTTGCGTGGAAACTGCGATTGGCTGGGCGAGGACTATCTTGACGAGGACGACAAAGCCTGGCTTGAGGCCCTGCCCCATATCATCGAAAGTGAGGATTTCATTTTTGTACACGCGGGCATAAAGTCCATGAACTTACAGGAGCAAGACCCTTTGTTTTGTATGCGAAACGACGCATTTTTGGAAAATTACGATGGTCCTGCCTTTGAAAAATGGGTGATGGTGGGTCATTGGCCTAATAGCAACTATTGCCACGAGGTGGGTTGCAACGGCCCCATCATCAATGAGGAAAAGCGCATAATTGCCATTGATGGCGGCAATGTGGTGAAAGAGGGTGGGCAGCTAAACGCCTTTATCCTAGAGGATGATGAATTTTGGTGGGATTCTGTGGATAAATTCTACACGGCCTTTGTGGGCCAAGCTCAAGAGGGCAGTTGCGGCACATTAAACATCACTTGGACAGACCGTTTTATTGAGATTATAGAAGCAGGAGAAGAATTTAGCGTGGTGCGCCATGTAGCCAGCGGCAAGGCTTTGTATGTGCCAACCAATAAAATTTGGCAGGATAGTGATGGCAACAACTGCATTGGCGCTATGGCCACCGACCATTGGCTGAAAGTTTATGAAGGCGATATCATCTCCGTGATTGAGGTATTTTCAGATAGGATGTTTGTGAAACGAGACGGAATAATGGGTTGGGTATGGCCTGATGATATAATGTAGAGGAGGAAATATTATGAAACACAAAATTGTAGGCGACAGCTTTCCTGTGTTGATTTGCGAGCTTAACAGGGGCGAAAAGATGATTACACAGCGTGGCGGCATGTCTTGGCGCACAAATGACATTGAAATGGAAACAAGCACAACAGGCGGCATCATGAAGGGCCTAAAACGTACATTGGCGGGTACTTCCTTTTTCCTAAACCATTATACGGCACGCAGCGATAACCAAGAAATTGCTTTTGGCCTAACTTTCCCCGGTGAAATTATGACATGGGACTGCTCCGGCGGCAGGGATATCATCGCCCAAAAAAGTGCCTTTATAGCTTGCACATCCGGTGTGGACATTGACATTTTTTTCAACAGAAAGCTGGGTGCCGGCCTATTTTTAAGCGAAGGCTTTATCCTGGAGCGTTTTAGCGGCGAAGGCCTGGCCTTTATTGAGATAGACGGCAGGGCCCATGAATACAACCTGGCACCCGGCGAGAAAATAGTGATAGATTGCGGATATCTGGCGGCCATGGAGCCGACAGTTGCCTTTGACATAGAGGTTGTTAGAGGCCTGAAAAACATTGCCTTTGGCGGCGAGGGGTTGTTTTTGGGCAACCTTACGGGGCCGGGCAAAGTGTGGCTGCAAACTCTGCCTGTGACGGGCTTATCGCGGGTTATTGGCACCGGGGCGAAGGCGTAATATGATTTTAAAGCCAATTTCGATTGACATTAGTGACTATCCCGCCAAATTTCACCCAATTTTGTCTGACGCTAAGATTTATGACAGTAGCTGCTCTCCTGAGGCGAAGGTTATTTTTATCGACGTTGATGGTGGTTATTTTTTGAAGTCCGCCGCTAGAGGCAAGCTTGCGGCCGAAGCTGTGATGACAAGGTATTTTCATAGCAAAGGCCTATCCGCGAAAGTATTGGACTATGTTAGTCACGATTGCGACTGGCTTCTTACTGAAAAAATCCATGGCGACGATTGCGTTGCTGCAAAATATCTGGAGCAGCCCGAACGCCTGTGCGATACCATTGCAGAGTTGCTTGTTAATCTGCACAGCGTAGATTTTGTGGGCTGTCCCGTGCCAAACTACAATGAAGTCTATATCTCCATGGCGCGGCGGTATGCGACTTCTGACGCAGACCATAAAATTATTGATATAGCAGAGCGCACTTTTGAGGCCGATACATTGCTGCATGGCGACTATTGTCTGCCCAATATAGTCCTAAAAGATTGGGCTTTCAGCGGCTTTATAGACCTTGGGCAAGCCGGCGTGGGCGATAGAAATATTGACATCTTTTGGGCCGCATGGACGCTGCGATACAACCTAAAAACAGACAAATATCGACAGAGATTTTTTGATGCTTATGGCCGGTCAAAAATAGACGAAGAAAAGCTGAGAATTGTGCATACCATTGAGGGTAAGATTGGATTATAGCTACTTAGGAGATATTTAATGAAAAAAACGAAATATATGCAAGACCAAAAGACAAAATTAACCAGCTTTATCAATTCCAAAGAATATAACGCCATGACACCGGAAGATATGATTTTTCTGCTGGTCGTGCCGCCTGAGGATGCCGATACATTTCAGCGGATATTGCAAGAGATTATCGAAGAAGGCGGTGCTTTTGTTACGCGCAAAGGCAGGGTTATTACGCCCGCCATGGCGGATTTGGTTTCCGGCACCTTCGAGCACAAGGCGCAAGGCTTTGGCTTTGTGTTGGGTGAGGGTGAAGATGTTTTTGTGCCAAAGACAGGCGTAAAAAACGCATTGCACGGCGACAAGGTGCTTTGCCGTATCACAGAAAAGGGCGACCCCAGCTCTGTTGGTGAAATTGTAAAGATTTTGTCGCGGTCGAAGAAATTTGTTGTGGGCACCCTTAATGATGGCTATGTTATACCTGATGACAGGCGATTTCCTAAGATTTTTATTGATAATCTGAGGGAAAGCCGCGCAAAGGATGGCCAAAAAGTGGTGGCAGAGACCTCGCAGAATTTTGGTGAGAAAGAGCATACGGGCAAGATAACAGAAATCCTTGGAAATGCCCATGATATCGGCATGGATGTGCTTTCCATCGTCCTTGGGCACGAGATACCCCACGAATTTCCAAATAATGTGCTGAAAGCGGCGGATGGCTTGCCTGAAACTGTGTTAGCGACGGACTTTGCAGGCCGTCGCGATTTTCGTGGGTTTCCAACTGTCACTATTGACGGCTCTGACACAAAGGACATTGACGACGCCGTGTCCCTGGAAGCCCTTGATGACGGTCTTTTTCGCCTATACGTCCATATTGCCGACGTTGGACATTATGTGACAGTAGGCTCTGCCCTATGGAAAGAGGCCCTAAAGCGCGGCACCAGCGTATATCTGGCGGATAGGGTGATACCTATGCTGCCCCAAAAGCTATCCAATGGCATATGCTCTCTTAACCCGCGTGTGGACAGGCTTGCCCTGTCCTGTGTGATGGACATTAACGCTAACGGCGTGGTGGTGGCCCATGAAATTTGCGAATCCGTGATACATTCGGACCATGCCGTGACTTACGACGCCCTTGCGGACATGCTGGAAAACCCGGATTCGCCCCACAAAGCGCAGTATACCGACTTTTTGCAGATGTTTGAAAATATGGCCTCGCTGGCCAAGATTTTGCGCGAACGCCGCCTGCGCCAAGGTGCCATGGAATTTGACTTTCCCGAGGCGAAAATTATTGTGGATGCAAAGGGTAGGGTGGTTGACATTGTGAGGCGGCATCGCAGCATGGCCACCTCCATAATTGAGGAATTTATGGTGGCGGCCAACGAAGCCGTGTCCACAGAATATCACTGGCTAGATATGCCATTTATTTACAGGGTGCACGAAGAGCCCGACCGCGAAAAAATTGAGGCCCTGATGACCTTTATCGCAAACTTCGGCTATAGTCTAAAGGGCAGTGTGGCTCGCACAAAGTCGCTACAAACCCTGTTGGCACACATAGAAAACACCCCCGAGGCCCTGCTTATCAGTAAGCAGGTGCTGCGCAGCATGAAGCAGGCACGCTATGCGCCCGTGGCCCTAGGGCATTTTGGCTTGGCAAAGCAATTTTACAGCCATTTTACCTCGCCCATACGCCGCTTTCCGGACCTTGCCATACACAGCATCATCAAAGCCAATATAGCGGGCAAAACCCAAGCCAAGAAATTTGCGGACTTTATGGCAAATCTGGAGCAAATTTGCATTTCGTGCTCTGAAAACGAGCGCAGGGCCGACATCGCCCAGCGTGATGTGGAAGACCTCAAAAAGGTGGAATATATGCAGGATAAAGTTGGGAAGGCCTACGATGGCATAATTTCCCATGTGACGGCTCGTGGTTTCTATGTAGAGCTGCCCAACACCGTCGAGGGCTTTGTGACTGTGGATAGTCTGGGTGATGACTATTACATCTTCCACGAAGAGCATAGCACCCTCATGGGCGAACGCCTCAAAAAAGCCTACAGAATTGGCGATGCAGCGCGCATTATCGTCGCCAAAGCGGATATGGAGATGCGGCGATTGGATTTTGTGCTGGCTTGATAATGGGCGACAAGGTGGCTTTACACCAGCTTGTTAGCCCATTTATTTTTGCGCACCCTAGCCCCTGCGATGAAGATTTTTACTAATTCTTCTATATAGACCAAAACCAACACCATGTAAATAGGCCAGCCAAGCACATACGCGCCCAAAAAGGCCATTGGTATGCCTATAAGCCAAACCGAGCCGGAGTCAAGCAGCATACAAAACACCGTGTCGCCGCCTTGGCGCAGGATGGATATTATGAAGTAGTAATTTATCGTGCGCGGCACCATGAAAATGCTGATGATAGCGAGATTTGTGGATGCAAGGCCTTGGACATACGGGGATACTTCGCTGAAAGTGCCAACGATGAAAGGCCCCACGATAAACAGCAATATGCTCATGATGCCTGTTACAATGGCCCCTATGGCCACGCATCTTCGTGACGCTGCGATAGCCTCGTCGCGCTCTCCGGCACCTAAGAGGTTTGCTATGGTGATGCCCGAAGCGGCACCAATGGAAATACCCATTATCATAAAGAAATGCTGGATGTTATCCGAAATTTGGAAGGCCCCTTGGCCGGTGCTTCCTGTAAATCTGTAGGCTATGTCATACACAAAGATGCCAAAGCCCCAGAAAAACTCATTGCCAATGACGGGCAGGGTGGTTTTGAAGAAGTTTTTGACATAGGCGAAGTTAAAGTCAAAATGATTACGGAAGCTGGTTAAAATAGGCAGGCGGTGGTATTTTATCAACATAACTTGCACTGTTATTTCTGTTACGCGGGCAAAAACCGTACCCCAGGCGGCCCCTACAATGCCCATATCCAGCACGAAAACGAAAATATAGTTGATGGCCAGCTTTACCACAAGGGAGCATAGGACGGCAAACATAGGTATCTTTGTTTGGCGTATGCTGCGCAAGGCAAATAAGATGGTTGAGGAAATGGCCGTTAGCAAGTATGCAATTGACGCTATGGCCAGGTATTGCACGCCCTGCTCTATAACAGCAGGGTCGGCGGAAAGGATGGACATAAACCACCGCGGCGCAAAAATGGCGATGGATGCAAAAATGATGGCGATAGAGATATTGGCCGTAAAAGCAATGCCCAAAACCCTATGAATGCCGCGTATATCGCCTTTGCCCCAATATTGCCCCATAAAAATGGCAGACCCGCTGTTGACGCCGAAAACCAGCATGATAAACAGAAAAAACAGCCGCTTGGATAGGCCAACGCCTGTCACGGCCTCTAAAGACAGCTGACCCATCATCCACATGTCCATAAAATTTACGCTGTGGGTCATAAGGTCTTGCAAAATTATGGGAAGTGCCAGTATAAAAAGGGTGCGCAGAAATTTTTTATTTATTTTCTTCATCTTCATCCTCGTCCTTGTCTCTGCCAAATCTATCCATATGTTTCTGCATTTTTTCTATAATGTCTTTTTCAACTTGCTGGAAGCTAAGGGCATGAAAGCGTTTTATGTCAAAATACCATAAGGCGAAGGCTATGGCGAAGAAGGAAAGGACGAAATGCTGTATCAGGAAGAACGGCAGATGCACGAAGACATTGCCCTGCAAACCCAAGAGAAGGCCAAAAACTTCCAGTGAAAAGGATATTAAAAAATAGCAGCCAAAGAGGAAGATGCAGCCGAAAAACACCCTAAACCAGCGGCCGCGGACAATAAAGCGGCTAAGTGAGATGGCACTTAAACCCCATCTGCCTACATCTGCCACAATATGCTGGTAAAATACTACACCCACGGCTATATAGATGGTTAGGAACATAAGGATGCCGCCTAAAAAGTCAAGGGTAAAAAAGATAAGAAGGTAAATTAGCGTTGCGGCGAGGGCCGAGGTAACTATCATCTTTGGGAAAATGGGCATGGATGCAGAAAACATGCCGCCAAAATTAGGCTCTTCGTTATCCAGATGCTTTGCAACCAGATAAACGGCCGCAGCTGTGGACAACGGAAAAAACACCAGCTCTATCCCTGAAAAAATTATGAAAAATGTCATGGCATCTGTTAGCACGGCTGTTGGCACCACAGGCGTAATTTCGGGTGCATGTCCATATGCCAAGATATAAACCCAAGCATCTGCAAAGGTGTCCACTATGGCCATAACCGCGGCATAATAATGCTCTGGAATAAAATGGCGAAAAATGAAGACCGGCACAAAGGCCATAACTGTTATAACTGCAAGATATTTTGCGTTTTTACCATAAACAGAAAAAGCCGAGCCCACTATGGAAAATATATTTTTTTCAGGAATAAACACGATATGCTCCTTTCGGTGGTATTGCCATGGAACTTTCTTGAAGAAACTTACGTTACATTATATAACACCGCGACCCTAATTGCAAGCATTGACAACTTTGTCGTTTTGTGATATATTGATATAGGTGATTTTATATATGGAAAAAACAGTAAAAAATACTAAAAATAAAAGAAAATTTAATGACCACAGCCCGTTTAAAAAATTTCTAATTGTAACGGGCATATCATTTTCTGCGTTTTTTGTCATAGCGGCCACTGCCTTTGTTCTCCTTTTTGTTGTTGACAATGCCGCATCGCGTGGGCTATCAATAGCCCTAGGGCTGGAAGCAAGCGGCGGGGAAGGCTCTTTTATGGGAGGCCTTGGCGAGCTTTTAAGCGTAGGCACAGCCCTGCCCGAAAGGACAAATGTCCTTCTCATAGGCTCTGACGAGCCAAGCGGACGAGGCTACCTTGGCCGTGCGGATATGCTGATGATAGTTACTATCCACGCAGAAACCGGCCAGGTGTCGCTGGTTTCTGTTCCTCGTGATGCCCATGTTACTATGCCGCAATATCGCTTAGATATTTTGCGGGAAAATGGCCGCAACACTGCACCCTCTTCGGGCTCGATGCGTATAAACGAAATTACGCATCACGCAGGGCCGGAATTTGGTCCGACATTTATGGCCCGGCAAGTGGAAGAGCTTATGGGCATTGAAATACATTATTATGTGCATATAGATCTTGAAGCTTTCCGCTTTATTATCAACCAAATTGGCGGTATAGATTTTTATGTGCCGCGACGCATGTTTTATCACGATCCCTATCAAGATTTGCTAATAGACCTTCAACCCGGCCAGCAGACATTGATGGGCCATGCGGCCGAAGGGTTGGTGCGCTATCGCAGCAGTTTTGCAAATCAAGATTTGGGACGCGTGCAGGTGCAGCAGGACTTTATGCGTGAAGCCATGCGTCAGATAATGGATATGGAAAATATTTTGGGGAATCCCATGGCTTATCTTAGCATGTTTTTAAATCATCTGAACACCAACTTCAGCCTTTTGGATGTGCCACCGTATTTAACGCTTTTGCCTAATTTAGATTTGGCCAATGTAGAAGCCCATACCCTATCGGGCAGAGGAGCCTCTGTTGGGGGACGCTTTGTTTATATCATGGACGAGGAAGCCATAGCAGAGCTTGTAGAGCAAGTTTTCTACGCGCAGCCGGAAATACCTGACGATGACGAAGATGCCCTTTCTGATGTGGCGGCAACTTCATTTGGCTTAGACATAGAAGTTCTTAACGGCACAAATATTACGGGCCTTGCCGCGAGAACAAGTGAAAACCTGACAGAATATGGGTATAATATAGTAAGCATAGGAGACTATTTTGGAAACAGTGAGGCCGCAACCCGCATATTGGTGCGGCAAGCGGGGCGCGGGCAAGACTTAACAGAATTTTTCCGCAATAGCAGAATAGTGATAGACCCCAACATTGATACTGACATTGTAATAATTCTTGGAACAGATACATTTTGATAGTAAGCTTGGTAATATCCACAACAAAACCTTCATATTATTGAATATTGGATATGTATCAGTTGCGATACATAACCCATTTCGTGACCTTCCGGAGGTGTTTTTGTGGAAAGTTCCATTCTGTCCGCTGCCATGGGCTTTAACTTAAAATGTACAAAAGCCAAGGTGTTTAGGGACAAATTTGGCTATGTTTGTGCCACAACGGAAGGTCCCGTGAGGATACAGCGGCCAGACCGCAGAGGTCGCGCGCCCAAGGACAACAACGCCGTCCATACTTCTAATGCCACAGTTTTGGGAATATTGTTTCAGCACGAAATTAAAGAATGTCTTCATCAAAATGGCTTTACCGTGGACCGCTTCTTAATTTCCGCCCAAAACACACCATATTTTCGCATTGATGACGACATTTATACTGCCTGCTTTGCTCAAGGTGGGCCTAATGTGAACTTCACTGTGGGTGATGTATTTTTGGATGTGATAGCCCAGGTGGCCAAAATGCATCATGTCCTTTTCAGGTCGAGCATTGAGGCATCTCTTCCTAAAAAAGTTAAAACAGGGGATGAAGTGACAAAATCCCTGGCAAATTTGACATCTTTGAGAAAAAAGCTGCTTAAAGCAGGTAAATTTTCAGAATTTGATATGCTGTTTTTGCGTAGCTATGAGAAGCTTGCAGCGCATATTGTTTCCATTGAAGACGAAGACACCAAACATATATGCCACAATTTGCTTAAAGAAGAAAATATTTACATATATGACGAAAAAATAATCCTCACAAACTTTCACGAGGCCGCATCAAAGCTTCATTTGTACGACCTGGCGTATATAATAAAACGCTATGTGAAAGCGATGCCACAAGATATTATGCCGTTGCGCAAAATTTTAGAAACATATATTGAAAACTGCCCTGATATTGATTTTGACGAAATGCTTTTCCGTCGCATCCTTCTATATCCTGACAAATTTATCAAGGTGACGGGCGATTATTACAGCAAAAAACGCTCTTTTGCGCCAAACACTTATCTTTCGCGCATGGAAGAATGTTTGCGCATGAGTGAAACCTTAGAGAGGCTTTAAATTATGGACAAAAGAAATGGCGAAAATAATCCGCAAGATACCAGAAGGGTGCCTACAATTCGTAGTGGTGCTTATGGCTCGGACCCAGAGCTTGCCAAAACAAGAAAAATAACCACCGCGCCGCAAAATTCTGAAAGAAGGGCCGCGCAAGGTGCCGCCCAAAAACAAGGGCAAAAGGGCCCCGCACCAAAAGGCCCAAGAAAATCCCATTTGGCTATCCTTTTAGTCACCACTGTCTTCGTGGGCGTTGTTGCTGCGGTTTTTGTCTTTGCCATGATGTTTAACGAGCTATCCGCCGAAGGCGGTGGAAATACGCCCGGGCAGCCCAACACATCGACAACGCAGCCGCAAACCCAGGATCCTGTGGATCAAGACCCCTTGCCCGTTGAAGCCGGCCACCTTTCCTTTATCGGCGTTGTTCAAGACATGAATACCACCAACGGCCGTGTAGAAGTTTATGAAATAGAAAATTCCCGCCAACATTTACTTTTTGTGGAAGGCCATTCTGTATTGCGTGATAAATTTGGCGAAGCCATGACCTTTCCGCAATTTAGTATGGGTGATGTTGTGGAAATTGTTCATGTAGAAGATTCTACCACAGTTGAAACCATGCGCATCAGTGCCCAGGTGACAACAATGGAGCTTCGCGATATTGTTATAGACGAAGAAACCAACATGCTGCTTATCGGTAATAGTCGATATGCCATCAGTTCTCGCACTGTGGTGATGCATCAAGGCACACCAAGTGATGTGTCCGATTTAGCCACCGCATCCACCGCCAGGGTGGACATCTTCCGCGAGCATGTTGTTTTTGTGGACATACTTCAAGGCAGCGGCACCATACGCATCCCGTCAAATGACACCATTTTGCAGGGCTCTGCTGAGATATCCGGCATTGTCTTTGCCGGGTTGGACGGTGAAACGGATATACGCGCGCCGGAAGGCACACATAGGCTGATTATCCGTGGCGCAAATATAGAACTTTTTGAGCAGGACATCACCGTTACCCGCGGCGGCATAACCACCGCAAGCTTTGATGGAATGGAGCTTTTGTCAGGGTCCCTTACCGTAAATGTGGAAGACCCCCTCGTGACGCTGACGATAAATGGCGAGGCGCATATAACAAATACATTGATTATACTGGAGCACGGCACCTACACCGTGTCTGTGACGCGAGATGGCTTTATGCCCTTTTCGCGGGACATTAATGTAACGGCAAGTTCGCCAAACCATGAAATGCATGTGGCTTTGCAAGAGATTATTATTCCCACGCAAAACATAACCATCACAACAAGCCCGCCGGGCGCCAGAATTTATATTGACGGGGCACACCTTGGCCTTTCTCCAGTATCAACCCTACTAGAATTTGGAAGCTACACTGTCACAATGATTTTGGAAGGCTATATGGGCGGCAATTCCAATATTACGGTTGCGGGAAATCAGGAAATATTTAGCTTTCTGCTTGCGCCCAACCCTAATTACGCACCATAGTGACGATATAATAATTATAATATGGTTATAGCCACCCTGCATGGGTGGCTTGCTTTTTGAAAAATATATGTAATGAAAATCACTTCCATCCGTATACCATGTTGTAGAGCTTGCAAGATTTACAAAAATCCGCATGAAGGGGATGAACAATGCAAATAGCAGCCATAAAAGAAGATGCGCGGGTTAAAATTGAGATGGACGTTCAATTGCTGGAGGCCATTTACCGCCAATATTACAAAAACATATACAATTACATAGGCTTTCGCATAAACAACCACTTTGATGCGGAAGAGCTTGCCGCCCTGGTGTTTGAGAGGGCAATGACAAAATGGAAAAGCTATAACCCTGCTTTTCCTGTAGAGGCCTGGCTTATAGGCATTGCCAAAAACGCTGTTACAGACTATCTGCGGGCCAAAAAGCGCAAGCATTTTGTTGCCCTGGATGGCATTATAAATCTTGTTTCTCCAAACCGCCAGCCTGAAGAGGTGGCTGTCGCAAATGAGGAGCATAGAGAGCTGATAGTAGCCATGGCACGGCTAAAAGACACAGAGCGACAAATTTTATCCATGAAATTTGCAACAGACCTTAAACATCGCGAAATTGCTGATATACTTGGCATAAGCGAATCAAATGTTAGCGTAACTGTCCATCGGGCGTTGAAGAAGCTTAGGAAAATCATGGAGGAGGATGGGGCATGAGACATAGTTATGATGACAACGATTTCTTAACAAAATGCAGAGATATTGACCTTTCTGCCGATAGCCAAAATTACGAAAAAAACCTTGAAGTCCTAAAGGGCAAATTAGCGCAAATTGAAGAGGAGAGATATAATATGAACAAGCAAAGAAGATTTAAAAAACCCATTGCGGTGGCTGCCATCATAGCTGTCATGTTATCGTTTTCGGCTGTGGCCTTTGCTGCACCTGCATGGCAATATATAGAATTTGTTTTTGTGCAAGGTGCAGAGCATGTAAATTATTTTAGAGGGATGACCATTGCTCCGACTACTATAGAATACCTTGGTGACGGCACATCTGTTTCACGGGGCGTGGTTATCATAGAATCTGACATAGACCGTAATGCTGATGGGCCGATAATTATTGATGTAGACGGCCATCATGTGGTGTTGCAAGATGCCCATCATTTTTATGACCTTAACGAGGCATTAAACCATCTTGCGATTGAAAATCCACTATTGCCCACTTATTTGCCAGAAGACTTTGATTTCCAGCGTGCAACCTTTAACATAAGCCCTGTAAGGCATCCTGACATACACTCTGCTGCAAACAATATAAATATCAGCTACAGCGATGGCCAAGGCCATTTAAACATTAATATCAATGACATGTTTGCAGGAGCGGTTTCAGCCACACTAGGATATGATGAAGATGGTGTCTCTCACTTTACAAAAGTTAGTGGCGTAGAGGGCGCTGGAGATTTCGACTTTGACTATGAAGAGCTTGTGTCTGTTCATTTTTCGTTAGACCCTGAGAGAATCGAAACAATTGAGATTAACGGCCAACAGGCCTTTATAGGCAACGGCAGACTAATCTTGCAGGCAGGAACTATAACTTATATCTTAGAATCTGCGGATTTAACATACGAGCAACTTATTGAAATAGCAAAATCTTTGCAATAGGCATTTAAGCGCAACGAAAAAATCCCCCTTTGACAGGGGGATTTTCTATTATTGAAGTTCAAGCCATGGGCACCATTCGCATTCATTTATGCCATTATTGAAGCCTTGCCGAATACTTTGATTGTCTAGGCCCTGCCTAATTCGCTGACCTCGCCCGAATCCTCGCCCAAGACCACGCGGGATAAAGCTGCCTTCTTCATTAAAGGCCTGACAGCTTCTTTGATAACCTTCTGAAAAAACATCTTCGTCTAAAAATTGGCAAGCGGCATTTCTCTGCCCTTGTTGCCCCGCACCAAGCCCTCTGCCGCAGCGCGCAAACGCTGTATCGGCTACGGCTACACATAAGGCAAATGCCAAAGCCCCTGCCATAATCCTCTTTATCATTTTCATTTATCTTCCCCCTTTATGATTTTCTTAATTATAACTCATTTAACAAAGCAAGCGATGAACGATTTGTAAACAATGTTGCGGAAATTTTTGCAAAATTAATCCCGCAAGCCTTATGACTGCGGGATTGTTTATATAACTTATCTGCCAGAACCGCCTTTGCCGCCATGGTTAGTATCATGCTCATCAGAGCGACCACCTTGGTTACCTTTATTGGTATTTTTATTATCCACCTCGTTCATCCTCCTTTCACGAAAGATTTGCTTTACAAAAGCTATTATTTTCATGTGTTTGAATTTTTATACATTGAACTTTGAAAATTTTGTATTTT
The DNA here is from genome assembly GCA_009781625.1 of Defluviitaleaceae bacterium. Taxonomy (GTDB): domain Bacteria; phylum Bacillota; class Clostridia; order Lachnospirales; family WRAX01; genus WRBK01. The sequence continues at coordinate 41,657 of WQVI01000003.1, forward strand.
GTGGTATAATGCCTTATAGGATAGGGGGCATTGACATGAAAAAGGTTGTAATTGCGATGTCGGGCGGAGTGGATAGTGCTGTCGCGGCATATTTGCTTAAAGAGGCAGGATATGATGTGCTGGGCATTACCATGCAGATATGGCAAAGCGAAAACCCTGATATTGCTGCGGCCAAAGGCGGTTGCTGCGGCATGACGGCCGCAGAGGATGCCCGTTTTGTATGCCATAACCTAGGCATACCTCATTATGTGCTTAATTTCCGCGATGTTTTCAAAAAGACTGTAATAGATTATTTTGCCCGAGAATATAAGGCAGGCAGAACGCCAAACCCCTGCATAGCCTGCAACCGCTATGTGAAGTGGCAAACGCTTTTGGATAAGTCTATAGAGCTTGAGGCGGATTTTATCGCCACGGGCCATTATTCCAAAATTGTGAGGCACGAGGACACAGGCAGACTGACTATAATGGCGGTGGATAATGCCAAGGACCAAAGCTATGCCCTGTATAATCTGACGCAGGCGCAGCTGGCACGCACCTTGTTTCCTATCGGAGACATGCCCAAGGACGAGCTGCGACAGCTGGCGGCGCAAAAAATAGGCCTGCGCGTGGCCCACAAGCCTGACAGCCAGGAAATTTGCTTTATACCGGATAACGACCATCCAAGATTTTTGGAAGAATATTTTGGCGAAGCCCTTGCTGCGGGCGATTTCGTGGACGAAGCGGGCAATGCGCTGGGCCGCCATAAGGGCATTGGCGCATACACCATCGGCCAACGAAAAGGCCTTGGCATGGCCTTTGGCAAGCCTATGTTTGTGAAGGAAATTGATGCTAAAAATGGACGCGTGGTGTTGTCTGATGACGAAAGCCTGTTTGCACGGCACATGACCGTAGGGGATGTAAACTTTATGTCCCATGATGGCCTTGATAACGAGCTTAGGTGCTTTGGCAAGATACGCTATTCACATAAAGCCGCACCCTGCGTTATAAGGCAAGAAGACAATGCGATAAAATGTGTGTTTGACGAGGCCCAAAGAGCCATAACGCCCGGGCAGTCTGCGGTGTTTTATGATGAGAAGGGAAGGATAATATGCGGCGGGCAAATTTCTTAAACCCAATTTTATACACAATTCCAATTTTATTTTTTCTCGTAGCGTGCGACATGGAAAGTTTATATTATCACGAAGAATATTATTACGAAGCAGACTATAATGTTAAGATGCAAATTGTAGATGTCAATATTAATGGCGACTTGGTGCAGCTTTCAGGGTACTATGACGACCTTTTTCATTTTCGTCTGCGGGATATTGAGGATATGCTAATAAACACCCGGTCTCGGTTTCGTTATGGGGCTTTACCACAAGATGAATGGCGGGATTATTATATCTGGAGAGGTGTAGCAGATATTCCTGAGTGGTTTTTAAACATGGCGCCGCCCATCCATGAAGGAACCCGCGATGATGTCCCGGTCATCCGCGAACAAATTGCTATGTGGACACCCTTTGATAGAGATGGGGCACTTGGCTATATGTATGCATTAAAAATTGGCGGACATCATTATTTCACCCTATGTAGTTTAAGCGCAGTTCTTGGTTTTACAGTGGAATTTGACGAAGATGGCACGGCGTGGATAAATACCTGCGAGGCAAACATAAGCGAATATGGCCGCCAAGCGGCGGCGCAATTTCTTGCTCAAATGCCTACTTTGTTTTATAGGGACTGGAGCGAGGAAACACTTGCTTCCACACCATATATTCTCCCATGGGGATATTTTGCGGGAGAAGAAAACGAGCTTTATTCGAGATTTTACCCTGCCACATTTACATTGCATGATTTTAATAACAACGGAATTCCTGATATTCTCCTTCATTATTACACAGTAAGCTGGCATGGGGAAATGCGCCGAGACATGCATTTATTTATGTACATAGACGGCAGCTATCAAGAAATAACAACAATTTCCCCCTGGGGCGGCATTTTTGCTGATTTTGAAGGAAATATATTCGCCATCGAAGGAAATCATCAAGAAAGCTTCACCCATGTTCAGAAAATTTCATTTGATGATGAGGAACCCGTGGTGGAAATGATTATTGAAGCTTGGTGGTGGAACGATGATGAAGAAGAGTTGCCATGGGATGACTTTATCGAGGCGGTGAGAAAGCATCAAGAGAGATATTGGACAAATTGGGATTATTTTGCACCAACTGTCCCCGGCCAGCACGACAAATCGTTAATCGCCATGCGCCCCATTTGGGATTTAGCCGAAAGCCTTAGGGATGAAGTTTATCAAAGCCTAATTGATGAAGGGCGAATACCCTCTTGAAAAATAATAGTGCAAAATGATAAAGGTGATGGGGGTTATTTGTCGAGGATATGACGCTTGAGAAGCGCCATTTGCGTCGATGTCAAATCTGCGTTACTGGGTTGCTTCGGGCGTTATGACAGATGGCTATTATAGCGATGCTGCCCTCGCAATTGCCAATACGTTATTGTAATCTCAACATGGAAATCATGTCATTCCAACCGTCATCAGCCTTATAACAAAACCACCCGCCCGCTTGTAGGGGCGGCTTATAGCCGCCCGTTTATCCTACAGACGTACCACCTATTCAATGTATTATGTCACTGCATATGCGGGCGGCTACAAGCCGCCCCTACGACATATGTACTACAC
>WQVI01000004.1 GCA_009781625.1 Defluviitaleaceae bacterium
ACCTCATCTATAATTGCTTATAGATTGTCGTAAAACCATTGCTATTAGAAGTAACGAACCATTGCTATTAAAAGCAACGAAAGCTATAATACCACATAATGAAGGGTGTGTCAAGGGGTTTTTTAAAAAAAATTGGATAAATTGCAATAATTTTAGATTTGTATTTTTTGGAAGCGTTGACATGGTTGTTTTTTCCTGATAGAATGGCTATGAAAGGAGGGATTGCCCATGAAATTTTATCAGGTCGATTCTTTTACTGACGAGTTGTTTCGCGGTAATCCTGCGGGGATATGTCTTTTGCAAGGCGGGTGGCCTTCGGATGCGCTTATGCAAAATATCGCCGCTGAAAACAACCTATCCGAAACCGCTTTTGTCATCAAGACCGGTGACGAATTTGGTATACGCTGGTTTACACCTACGGTTGAGGTGCCTCTTTGCGGCCACGCCACCCTCGCTGCGGCCCATGTACTGTTTGTCCATGAGGGTTACGAGGGTAGCCTTACCTTTAAATCGGTTGATCATACTTTAAAGGTCACTCGCGAGGACGAAATGCTGGTTTTGGACTTTCCCATGGACAAAATATGGCAAATTGGTGCGGAAGACGTGCCGCAATGCTTTAATTTTACGCCAAAAGAGGTGTGGCGCGGCACAGAGGAATATTTGCTGGTATTTGAAGATGAGATGCAGGTAAAAAACGCTGTGTGTGACCTAAAAAAGGCTTCAAATATTGACCTTTCCGGCTTCATCATAACTGCACCATCCGACAGAGATGATTTGGATTTTGTTTCTCGCTATTTTGGCCCAAAAATTGGTATAGATGAAGACCCTGTTACGGGCTCGGCCCATACTTTGCTTGTGCCTTATTGGCAAAAGGTGCTGGGCAAGGATAAATTTTGCGCCGCCCAGCTATCCGCGCGAGGCGGCAGGCTTATATGCCGTGCTGAGGGAGATAGGGTGAAGATAGGCGGCAAGGCGGTTACATATTTAATTGGAGAGATTATTATATAGATAACAGCAAAAAGCGCGACCTTCGCAGGTCGCGCTTTTATAATATGGTTATTACCTAGATGTTAGCATATAGTTGAATCCGCCGGTGCCGCCAGCGCCGTTGTTAGAGCCGATGCCGATAAATCTGCTTTCAGGGTTTAAGATATTTGCCCTGTGGCCATCGCTGTTCATCCAGCCATCAACTTGGCCTTGCGGGGTGCGGCCCCCGCCGCCGGTGCCGCCATTTGCTGTGTTCCAGGTGCCACCAAAGGCAGCAACGGTACTACCAGACCCACCATAAGGGCCTTCATGATGGCCCAAAGGCAAGCCCAGGTTTACTTTCGTTTGGGTATAAAAACGTGCTGACATCATCAATCTCATATCAACTTGAAGCTGAGCTAAGCCATGCTCTGCTCTTATTTCATTTATAAGCCTGACAACTTCCATTTCAAAGGCATTTGGCCCGCCTAGGGTGTTAAATTCTGCAATCCAATCGTTTCTTTCAATTTCTGTCAAGCGTCTGTTTGGTAAAACAATTGCAGAGCGTGTGCCTTCAACGATGTCACGCCATTCTTGAGCCGGAGTTGGCGCAGGAGTTGGTGTAGGTGTAGGTGCTGGTGTTGGCGTAGGTGTTGGTGTAGGAGTAGGATTTGGTGTCGAAGTTTGAGTAACCTCATTTCCGCCTACAGCATCAAACAACCTTAAAATAGTAACTATGCTTTGCTCTCTTGTGTATGACCCGCTTGGAGCAAACATGTTGTTGCCTACGCCGCCCATTATGCCCGTAACTTGCATACGGCCCACTGCGTCTGTCGCCCAATCTGAAACTTGGGCATTATCGGCAAATGTGGCGTTTGCTGCTGGCAATGGTCTGCCCATAACATCTGCAAGGCGCGTAAGCATAACAGCCGCTTGCTCTCTTGTTAATGTATCATTAGGGGCAAAATTGCCGCCGCCTACGCCAAACACAACGCCAAGGCCGGCCATTTTTTGTACATTTATGTCGGTAGTGTCATTAAATGTTGCACGAGCAGTAATTTCTTGGCCTGACACAGATTCGTGAAGCGCAACGGCAAAAGCAGTAAATTCTGCGCGCGTTGTTGCCTGTGTAAATTGTGACCTTAAATGCATTGGTACAAGGCCTAGCGCCGCTGCATTGTTTACATAAGTTGCAGCCCAGGGCGAGGTGCCTGTTATTGTTGGTGTTGGCGTAGGTGTGGGTGTGGGTGTGGGTGTAGGTGTTGGTGTTGCCACAACAGTAAAATTAGTGGCTGTGCTAAGGGCAGAATTTAACAAAACTGTGCCATCGCCCAAAGCCCTAATTTGCACACTGTGGGTTCCTGCGGGAAGACCCAAAACCCCCAAGTTAAACCATGTTGCCGTTGTAGGCAAAGAGCGTGGGGTGCCGCCAACATAAATTTGATATCCCCCTGTTGCATTTGGCACTTCATTCCAGCTTAGTGTCGCACCTGAAACCCGCACATTGCCTGGTGCAGGTAGCGTTATGTTTTGCACGGTAAAGTTAAAATTAGCACTTAGTGGTGAATTTTGTGTGGCCACATTAGCCAAAGCCCTAACCTGTACTTGGTGACTGCCCGGTGCAAGGTCAAGCGATGCTAAGTTAAAGTTGGTGGCCGTAATTGTTTGGCCTGTGGTGCGCGCAACATTGCCTACATAAATTCTGTATCCAGTAGCATTTGGAACTGCATTCCAGTTGAGGGTAGCAGTGCCGGTTAGCCTTAAATTTGTTGGTGCCGCCAGGGTTTGTGCCCCTGCGTTAAAGGTTATTTGGCTGCTAAGAGCGCTGTTAAACGAGGATGTGCTATGCAAAGCCCTAACCTGTATTTGATGGTTGCCTTGAGGAAGGTTAAGGGTTGCCAAATTAAAGGTGGTGCCTGTGATGTTTTGCCCCGTGGTGCGCGCGGTGTTGCCTGCGTAAATTCTGTAACCAACGGCATTTGTGACGGCATTCCAGCTAAGTGTAGTGCCGGAGATGCTTAGGTTTGTCGGTGCAGCCAATGCTGTGCCGGCAGGCACAGTCCAGTTAAGAGTTGCTGCGGTAGACTGAGCACGATCGCGCGATGATGCATATACGGAAATTTGAACCGAATGTCCAGGTGTTAAGGTGTTCATAATATGGGCCGGTATGCCAAAATCAGTATTTGAGACTGTGTTTGTATTGCCGTGTATGCCTATACGCACAAGATAATCTTCGGCATATGCAACATGGTTCCATCTTACTGTGTGGACGCCGTTAACCAGCTCAACACGCAAGTTAGTTGGGGTTGCTAGCTGTCCGCCCCCAGCAGCCGGCGACCAATGCTGAACATTGCTGGTAGCGCTTTGGTGAATATTGCCCTGACTATCAGTGTAATAAATTCTTGCGGTTATATTGCCTGAGATAGACGCAAATTGAGTAAGGTTCATATTAAACGATCCACTTCCGATACCGACATTTGCATCGTTAAATTGAGATCCGTTATGGAAAAAACGAATTTGAGAGCCAAATGGCGCATTGTGGACAGACCAATGCAAAAACTCTTGCTCAAGTGTAATAAACGGCGCGGGTACATGAGGCGCATCCGCCTGTACTTCCAGTGGTGCCGCCACCACGCTTCCTAAAATCATTGACGCAAAAAGCAGGCCCGCCACAAGGGCCTTAAATCCGTTAAATTTCTTTATCACCATTAATTACCTCCTTAAAAGATTTTTATTAAGTTTTTTGGTGCATCCACATTGTACCATCAGTTTCGCAGGTTGTCAATAGAGGTTACAGCAGTGTAACTTATTGGAAATGATATGGTCATTAAATTTGACTGTGTGAAATCACAGGCAAAACAAATCTGTGCTCATATATTTTAACCCGCAATCGTTTATTACTATACCAAAATGGCTGCCACGTTCCGGCCCTTGCAGCTGCTTAACGGCGGCCATGAGGTTTGCGCCGGATGAAAAGCCGGTGAAGATACCTTCTACTTTCGCAAGCACCTGGCACATTTCAGCAGATTCTTCACAGGTAACAGTGACATAGCCATCCATATATGTTTTGTCAACAATTTCCATGTCTTTTGCATAGCCGCCGCCTTGGATGACATGGCTGGCACCGGGGATTATTTCGCCTTTGTAATGGGCGCAGCCATGGGGCTCTACGGCATAACAGCGTATGGCAGGGTTAAGGCCTTTTAAAGCGCGAGAATATCCCATAAATGTGCCGCCTGTGCCGATAAAATCGGCAAAAGCCTGAATTTGACCGCGGCTTTGCACCCACATCTCCAAGGCGGCAGGCTGGTGAGAGGCGGCGTTGTCATGATTTTGAAATTGGTTGAAATAAAAGGCTCCTGTTTCTGCCACCATGCGCTCTGCCACTTCTTCGACAAGTTTCATATCCTCGCCAGATACTTTGCCCCTTTCGGCATTTGGGGCTTGGTCAACCAAAACAACTTTGCCGCCCAGGGCCTTTATCATGCGCACACGTTCTACAGAATTGCCCTTGGACATAACGCAAATAAAGGAATATCCTTTGGCAGAGCACACCATGGCCACGGCGGTGCCTGTGTTGCCGCTTGTCATCTCCAATACGGGCTGGCCTGGTTTAAGAAGGCCTTTTTGCTCTGCAATTTCAATCATCCCCAGGGCAATCCTGTCTTTTTTGGAAGATGTTGGGTTCATATGCTCTAATTTAGCATAAATATGGCCCTCATAGCCTAAATGCTCTCTTAGTCTGTCCAAACGCAACAGTGGTGTGTTTCCAATGGCCTGGGTGATGCTGGTTATAAATTTTTCCATTTTTATTCCCCCATTTATAGGACTAGTACTAGCTTGATGTTACCACGCACGTGTGCAAAAGTCAACAAAAAACGCGCTGAATTTTATTGTTGCACGAAGAGGAAATTTGTTGTATGATGTTGTAAATTAGATGCACAAACAGGGGGGTATTATGGCTTACGCGGATAATGTTTTTATTGAAAATTGCAAGGATATTTTGGCAAATGGATCATGGGACAGAGGGCACAACGTGCGCACGCGCTGGGATGATGGTGCCATGGCACACACCATCAAGCAATTTGGCGTTGTAAATCGCTATGATTTATCGAAGGAATTTCCCGCCCTAACCCTGCGGCGGCTGCCCATAAAAAGCTGCATCGCGGAAATTTTGTGGATATGGCAGAAAAAATCTAACAATGTAAACCAGCTTGATGCGCGCATTTGGGATGCGTGGGCTGATGAAGAAGGGACAATTGGCAAAGCCTATGGCTATCAGCTGGGCATAAAGCACAAATATGCCGAGGGGGATTTTGACCAGGTGGACAGAATTTTGTACGACCTAAAGCATAACCCATCATCCCGCCGCATCATGACAAATATTTACAACCATGCAGACCTTCACGCCATGAGCCTATACCCCTGCGCTTATAGCATGACCTACAATGTTAAAGATGGTGTGCTTAACGGCATCTTAAACCAACGCTCTGCGGATTTTTTAACTGCTAATAATTGGAATGTTTGCAGCTATGCTATATTGCTTCATATGTTTGCTCAAGTAAGCGGCCTTGTTGCGGGAGAATTGGTTCACGTTATCTCCGACGCCCATATTTACGACCGTCATGTAGAAATTGTGGAAGAGCTAATCGAAAGAGAGCCACGGCCTGCGCCGCAGCTTATAATTAATCCTGACATAAAAAACTTTTACGACTTTACCGTGGATGATTTTGCCCTTGAAAATTATAAGCCGCATCCTTTTAAGACAAAAATTCCTGTGGCGATATAACAAAAGAGCATCCCGGGCAATTCAATTATAGCCCGTGATGCTTTTTAATTTGCAGCTTCCTAATTAAACATCAGTGAAATTAAAATCGTTTCCAAATTCTGTATCCTGATGGCCTTCGCGCTCTGAATGGCTAAAGGTTTTGAAGCTCTTTACAACGCTGATGATATGATCTAATTCTTTTATGTCAAATGTGTTTATCATGCTCATAATCATTTTTTGTTTGCGCACAATTTGGTCTTTGTCATTTTCACGGCTTCTCGCTTTGCTTTCAGCAACAGAAAGGGTGCTTTTAGGCGTAAGCATGGCTTCGTAGGATTCTCCGAAGAAATCGCAAATTCTTAGGAAGGTTTCAAGGCTGGGGCAGCGCTCTCCACGTTCGATAAGGCCCACATAAGCCGTAGAAATTTTAAGAAACTTTGCCAATACCTCTGATGTAAATCCTCTTTCTTTGCGCGCAGTACGCATGTTTTCGCCAAAGATTTGACATTTCTCAGCGATATAATTTTTCGTTGGTACGGCCTTGATGCCGTCAGTAATGCTGTCTTTTTTGGGCTTCATCTGTCTTCCTCCATTAGTTTTAATGGGCCATAATTTTCTAAGTTTTACGAAAACTAATGACCATGTAAGCTGTACCCACTTTGTATTATATCAGCAAAATCGACAAAAGTAAATATAAAGTTTCAATTTAGCGCAAAAAGCTCGAAAGTAATTTGTGGGATTTATGCTATTTTTGCAGAATTTTAAATGTATTTGTACAAGAATCCAAGGCTGCTATGCAGCCCAGAGGCAGTGACGCGGTGGGCATACAGTGCCCACAAGCAAAATTATACAGCACGGGCACTTGTAAGCGCAAACCTTTTATTATTTCTGGTATAGTTAGCGAAGCTGTGGGATTTTTAGGCTCGCAATCAGCAAAATTCCCAAAAACCACCCCTGCACAAACGTCAAATTTGCCGGCCATTTGCAGTTGGTTAAGCATTCTGTCAATTTTGTAGGGCTCTTCGCCTATGTCTTCGAGAAATAAAATTTTATCCCTTGTATCAATTTCGTATGGCGTGCCCATAAGGCTTGAAATAACCGTAAGGTTGCCGCCGCAAATTGGCCCTTCGGCATATCCGTTAACCATAAATTCCCATTTACTTCCTTGGGGATTGTAAAGCTCCGTATCCATCGCGGGGTTAAACATAAATTTGTGCAAAAAATGCAAAGTATATGCATCCGCTTCAGAAAATCCTGTTTCACACGGCATAGGTGTGTGAAATGTCATAAGGTCCGCCTTTTGGTTTACGGCTATATGCAAGGCCGTTATATCGCTATATCCACAAAAGAATTTTGGATTTTTTTTAATTACGCCAAAGTCGATTTTGTTTAATATCCTTGCCGAGCCATATCCGCCTCTGATACAAAAAATGCCCTTGATATCAGTATCCGCAAAAGCCCAATTTATATCCCCGGCGCGCACATTATCTTCCCCTGCCAAATAGCCGTGCCGTGCGATGCAGCTTTTGCCGCATATTGGTATCAGGCTTAAACTTTTGAGGAATTTTATTGCAAAATTTAGTCTTTCGGGCTGCAAAAGCGGCCCTGCCGGTGCTATCAACGCCACTTTATCCCCTTTTTCAAGTGTTTTCGACCGTTGCAATTGTTTTTTCACAAAATTCCCCCTTTACTTTTTCGGATTTTTTATGTATTATAACATATGATAACAATAACGATTATAGCTAAGGAGGAATTTTATGGAAACACTAAAGGTCTCAGCAAATTCAGTGCCAAAATCTGTGGCAGGCGCAATTGCCGCCATCGTCCGCAATAACGAAGCAGTAGAAATTGTCACCATTGGTGCAGCTGCTGTCAACCAAGCTGTAAAATCTATTGCTATAGCCCGTGGCTATGTAGCACCCAATGGTATCGACCTCGTTTGCGTCCCCGCTTTTTCTCAATTGGAAATTGAGGGCACATCAAAAACATCTATTAAATTCGTTATCGAAAAAAGATAGCAAAAACATCAATGCCGCCGAAAAAATCGGCGGCATTTGTCATTTACTACTAATTTATGTTAAGTAGCTCAAATCTTAAAGTTCCTCTAAATCTTTCAACCGCCCCATCTCGATGAATAGGCGACCCAAAATCTATATAACCAAATTTTTCATCCGCTACCAAGGCGTTAAGGCCTATGCCATGCTCTGGCGCGGATTCAATATACCCCATCAGATGCCAGGTGACGCCCTCGTCTTTGCTGTAAAAAATGGACGCATAGTTGTCATGGCCTTCGTAGGACAAAATAATTGCGTAAGCCACGCCATGGGCTAGTATCATGTCATAAACAGGCCCGCCGCTAAAGCCTTCGGGTGCTACAAAGGCTTCTGACATCTCGCCTGTTTGCCTGTCATATCGCGCAACGCCGCTCCATGGCCCGCCGTCTAGGCCCCATAGGATATGGCTGTCAAAGGCCACAGCACTTGTGGGCTGAAAGCCGTATACGGCAGTCTCCCAATTGTAGCCCCAGTCAAAAGATCGTATAATTTTAGCATTTTGCCCATCGCCTATGGACTGATAAACCACGCCGTCCTCAGTGATGAGGATTTTGTGGTTATGATAGTCCAGCGTTGGTGGGGGTTCGTAGATAATTTCCCATGTCTCGCCAAAATCCAGCGAGCGATATATGCGCCGTGCGTTGTCATCAAGCCATTTGAAGCCATATTCGGACATAAACATTATGCCGTCTTGTGAGGCGATATTCCACCAAACAGGCACACCTGCCACGATATCAAGCACTTTGCGAAATGTCTCGCCGCCATCAGAGGATTTGAAAACTTCCCCCGTGCCTTCGGCGGCCCAGCGGTCCTGCGTCACCGTTACAAACAAATTGCCGTGGCCATCAGCATATATGGCGTTTATGGGCTTTTCAAAAGCATACACAAAGTGCCAGGTCTCGCCGTGGTCGGTAGATTTCATCAAATTGCCCGTTAAAAATTCTCGCGCCCAAACCACGCCATCCTGGGCTTCCATCGCAATAATGCCGGGTGCCAAAAGGGCGTATTCTGTGATAAAGTCGCTAAAATTGTCCGCCTCTGCGAAGTCTATTGTTCCTTCGACAATTGGCGGTAATGCAAGGTATTCTGATTGGGACATGCCGCAAGCCGCGAGGGCAAGTATGAAGATTGATGCAAGCAATATTCTTCTAACTAGCTTCAAGCTTATTCCTCCTCAAGGCTGATAATTACCGGCACGGGATAGAGGCGATGCTCGTCTGTGCCATCCCCAAGCAGGCCGCGGCCAAAGCTATGGCCACCCCAGGCCCACAATGTGCCGCAATTGGTTGTAGCAAAGGTGTTAACAAAGCTGGTTGTTCCGTGGTCTATGTGATAACCCGAGGAGATTGACGCCACATTGTCCATTATGCGCACCGGTGAAAGGCGTGGCTCTGTTGTGCCATCTCCAAGCTCTCCGACGATGTTGGGGCCCCAGGCCCACAGGGTACCGTCGGTGGTTATTGCGAAAGCGGCGGTTGCAGCGGTTGTCACATATGCTACATCATCCATGATGCGTACAGGGGCGTCTCGGTTGGTGGTGGTGCCGTCGCCAAGAATTGGTCTCCAAATCCAATATTCGCGTATCTCATTTTGGCCCAAGCCCCACAGGGTACCATTATTGTCAATAGCAAAAACAGAATTATCCAGCGAGCCATGGGCAAAGGAAACATTTTCCATGAGCTTCTCGTGCTCAAGGCCCAGCGACCATAATGTGCCGTCGGTGGTTATCGCAAGGGGCCTAAAATGGTCGTAAGCGTGTATGGACGCCACTTGCTGTTTTATTTTTACAGGCGCAAGTTGGGTTTCTTCTGTGCCGTCCCCAAGATGGCCGCGAAAGTTTTGGCCCCAGCCCCATAAATCGCCATTTGTTGTGATGACAAAGCCGCCTCTGGTTGTTGGCACAAATTGCGCCACATCTTCCATGATGGGCACGGGGTAGAGGCGATTTTCTTCGGTGCCATCGCCAAGATAGCCGGGCACATCTCTAAAAGTATTGTCGCCCCAAGCCCATAGGGTTCTGTCCTCTGTTATCGCAAAACTGCGCACGCTGTAGAGCACATGGGCGTTTGATATGGAAGGTGCCACAGCGGCGTACACTACATTTTCCATTATTTGCATAGGTGTTGGGCGGTCTTCCGTTGTGCCGTCCCCAAGCTGCCCGGCAAAATTTTGGCCCCAGGCCCATAGGGTGCCGTCTGTAGTTATAGCCAAGAAATGGGTGTTGTCCGCTGCTGCAAATGTCACATCATCCATCACTTTTTCAGACAAGCCACCTTGGGCTTCGCCCCATGTCCATAGGGTGCCATCGTCCATAAGGGCAAGGGTTTGCCACGAGGCCGCCGAAACCTGCTTGACACTTTGCGGGTTTTCGTAAGGCATTTCGGGCATCTCATGTTCATTGGATTCATAGTGTTCATAATCCAAATAGTCATATGCTAAAGGCGCAGCATCCACGCAACCCACAAACATCAGCGTAATACCAAGCAATAACGCCGTCATCAACTTCTTCATTTCAACCCCCTGCTTTCAAAAAACAAATCCCCCGACACCGCCGAGGGATTTCATAATTAAGCTTCCGGTGCGCCTTCAGCCTCTGCCAGCCTTTCAAGCAGAGCGTTGATGCCGTCCACCAGTTCGTCACATTTTTCAGGGCCCATACCATGGACCTGGCAAGCCTCTTCCAGAGACTCGTGCGCGGCGGCCCCTCAGCCGACGCAATGCATACCGTTTTGCATTAATATCATGGCAATTCTTTTATCCACAGCCAGGATATCGTTTATAAGCATGTCTTTCGTGATTTTTTTCATTACATTTCCTCCTATGTTAAGATTTTGCTACCTTATTATGCCAAAAGATGGGAAGTAAGAGAAAGCGGCGCGGCCAAGGATGTTTTCCCGCGGCAAGTAGTGCGAACTTGCCCACCCTCTGCCATCATGAGAATGGTTTCTATTATCGCCAAGGACAAAGAAATGGTCTTCGGGCACTTCAAATGAATGGTTTTCGCTCCATGGCCTTTCCAGTAGATACCATTCGTCCAACGGAATTTCGCTTCCGTTAATAAAAACCTGCCCACCAATGATGTCCACACTTTCTCCCGGTAAACCTATTATGCGCTTAACATGCAAAACAGATTCATTTTCAGGATAGCGGAAAACTACTATGTCGAAACGTTCGGGTTCTGAAAATAGGTAGGAGAGGCGAAAAGCCACAAGACGGCTTGGTGCCGCTATCGTATCAAGCATAGAGCCCGAGGGCACAGATGCATTTACAATTAAAACATTGTTGATGATAAAAGCCGCCGCCACGGCAAAAAGCAAAACCCGCACCCAAGAAAAAATTTCTTTACGAATTTTTGTGCTGCGTGGGATATTGTCATTTGTATCCATCTTTTCCTCCAGACATTCATTTTGTTACGCCCTGTCCATTATAGCAAAAAAACTTGTCGAAGGCAACAAAAAAATCGAAGCCACGATATCAGGCTTCGATTTTGAAGGGCTTTACCCCGCTACGTCCATGGCCCCAAGGCCACCCGGCTGCATCAACATCATAAGCAGCAAAAGCATCATGCTATTGTCGCCGCCAAAGGAATTGCCGTCCATCATCATCATTAATAGCAGCAGCATGGGTAAATTGTTTGGTCTTGGTCTGTGCATATGCATAAAAACACCTCATCATTAAACTTTGTATATCTTATGCTGTCATATTTTGTCCTATTACTTGACGCTGACACAAGGATGACATATAATTGCTATGAGGTGTGATTATATGGAAAAGTTAGGTGTAGAAACGGCCGTCATCAAAACTGTGTTTGCTTACAAGATAAACGTAGCCATTGCAGCAATTTTGATATTTTTAAACATACAGGCTTTTATGTCAGTTTTGATGGCTACCGATGATGCTTTGCCCATCATAGTAGGCATTTTGCTTTGCGTGGCCTGTTTCATCTATGGTTTTTTATCGTTAAATGGCTATTTAACAAAAATTATCGTGTACGAAGGCGGCTTTGCAATAAAAAGTCCTCTTCGTAAAACCATCGTCCACGAGGACAAAATAAAAAAGGCGACATTTCGCCGCGTCAATATAAAAAAGATTATTATTAATGTGTCCATTCACGATGGCCGCGATATTGAAATAAACAGCGCGAAATATGGTGACATAACGCCGCTGATAGATTATCTTAAACAGTTCAAATAAGCTCTTTCGTAGAAATATGAGGATTTTTATATCTACTGCGCTTTGCCGTCACCTTCCCATATTGAATGCAAGCAACCGGACATAAATGCAAGCACGCCAAGCAACGCTGGCATTTTTCACTTTTCCACACGGGTTGGCCATCATTTAGACAAATATTTTTCGTTGGGCACACATTTGCGCAAAGTTCGCATGAAATGCAGTCATCAGAAACATTAAAAGATTTATCGTCAAAATTAACCGTCTTTAGGAAATGACCATAACCAAACAAAATCGGTCCTATGTATTCAGTAATGCTCCTATCTCGATATCTTTTCTTCTCCAAAACAATTTTAGCTATCTCTTGCGATTTTTTGTATGCACCCTCGTGCAATGCCGTGTGTTTTTCCTTTGGCGTAACATCCCATGTCCAAAGAATAAAATTATCGACACACTTCACATAGAAGGCCGCATTTAAGACTTTGCCCTTATTTTTCAGAATTTTTCTTGCCTGAGATATACAGCCGCCATTGCCGCCCATTGCGCCATAAGTGCAGACAACGTAGATGTATGAGGCTTCGCTGAGGTTTGTTAAAGAAATAAATTCTTGCACAAGCTGAGGAAGTCCGCAATAATATACAGGAAACACAAAGCCAATGGCGCCTTGCAGGGCAAGCTTTGTGGCTTTATCTATATTTTCGGCTATGGAGATAATGTTTGGGGTTTCAAGCCCTGATGCTATATCTCTAGCCACTTTTAATGAATTTCCGGTACCTGTAAAATAGAAAGTTGTGTGGGGCATTTTTCCTCCGTCAAATCTTCACCCGATAGGCAATGTAATACCCCTCGCGGCGAAAGCCCAGATGCAACGCAGCACCGGTCTCCATAAAATTATCTCTGTCCGCCATAAAAAGCACATCTCTGTCCTGCGCGGCAAAGCTTTTCTTTGCAGCGGCACTTAAAAGAGCCAGCCTATCCTCTATACCATCAGCTACAACACAATAAATATTCCATCCGTCACGCATAAGGGCATATGCTGTCGTTTCGCCATCTTCCGGCATTATAAAGACATCCCAAGAGTCAAAATCAGCCAATATTTTCTCGCTGCTCCAATACATTTTGGGATTTTTCTTATCATGATACGCCCCAAGTGACGCAAAATCTTCCGCCGTGGCTTGTGTCGCTTTTTTAGTTTGCAGTTCCACAAAATCCTTTTCAGCAAGGCGCATTTCAAGGCAATTGTCCAAAACTTCCGCGCCAACCGACACAAGGAATTTCTCCGGAGCCAAGGTGTTATAAAAGCAAAAATCCACCGTAAAGCCCAGGTAGCCCTTTGCAAGCTGCGCCCATACGCTTTCCGCTTCTTTTATATCAACATTATCTATAAAAATGTGTTTTGCTTTTTCATCTATTTTTATATTTTTTATGGTTATCAAAGGCAATTCCTCTATTTCTTAAATTTATTGAAAAACCCCTTCTTCCCTTCCTCAACATGCTCTCCACCTTCAGCAGCAAACTGCCTTAAAAGGTTTTTTTGGCCTTCTGTGAGGCTTTTTGGCACAACCAGCTTTAAGACAACCACCATATCGCCAGATTTTGACGGCGAATTTACATATGGCATCCCTTTGCCACGCAGGGTTATCATTGCATCAGGCTGTGTGCCCACCGAAAGCTTATAAGTTTCTTCGCCATATGGGGTGTCGATGGTAATTTCGCCGCCCAGCGCCGCTTGCACAAAGGAAATTTGCTTCTCCATGTAAAGGTCGTTGCCACGCCGCACATATTTTTTGTGAGACCTCACGGCAATGCGCACATAAAGGTCGCCCTTGGGCGCGCCCACGTCGCCCGCTTCGCCCTGGCCTGTGTATTTGATGCTTTGGCCATTGTCAATACCCTTTGGTACGCTTATGGCAATGGTTCTGCGTCTGTTAGCCTTACCGCCGCCGTTACAACTTGTGCAGGGCTCTTTTATAACCTTCCCCGCACCGCGGCAGGACTTGCATGTGGTAGCACTTTCCATATATCCCAGCGGAGTTTGCACCGTCTGGCGCACTTGGCCGGAGCCTCCGCAGGCCCTACAACTTTCGGGCGTTGTGCCCTGTTTTGCCCCCGTGCCGCGACAACTTTCGCAATTATCCTTTATGGCAAATTCCAATTCGCGTTCCACGCCAAAAATGGTGTCCTCAAAGTCCACCTGTAGCGTAATTTCCACATCATTGCCGCGCATAGGCCCACGCCTGCGCCGCCTGCCGCCGCCAAAGCCGCCCATCTCATTAATAATATCCGCAAAATCGGCAAAGCCGCCAAAACCACCAAAGCCGCCGCCGCTATATCCACCGCCAAAGCCCGCATCCTGGGCCGCATGGCCAAACTGGTCATACCGCGCGCGCTTGTCCGCGTCCGAAAGCACGGTATACGCCTCGTTTATCTCCTTAAACTTGGCCTCGGCTCCCGCGTCACCGGGGTTAGAGTCCGGATGATATTTCTTCACCGCCGCCCTATATGCCTTTTTAAGCTCGTCTTCCGACGCACCTCGCGCCACGCCCAAAAGTTCGTAATAATCCTGCTTTGCCATCTATGTTAATTCCCTTCTTGTTGCAGTTCATATATGATTTAGTGCCTATCGGCGCACACTTATATGCGTTACAAATATTGGGCTTTCACTTTGCAAAGCTCGCTATCAAGGCGCTGAACATCAATAGGGCTGACTATTTCATCAAAATCCAGTGGCTTGTCAGTGACGAAGCCATAAGACCGAAATACTTCTGAGATTTGATTTACAAGACTTCCGAAACGTGTAGCAAATTCATCTACCTTCCCTAGATCTTCAATATAGAAATCGTCAAAAAGGCGCACAGAATCTTTAAGTAGTTCTTTGGGATAGACAAATGAAATTTTGCTGGCGGTTACACCTGCGTACTTTAGTTCTATAGCAAATTTGTCACCAAGGTAATTTTGCTTTAGTTCGGAATTTTGCTCACTCTTGTATATAGTCGTTTTAAACAGCGGAACTATGGTGCCGATCATAAACACATCCTTTCTTCATTATTGAGTGGATACTGTAGGGCGGGGGCTTGCCCCTGCCACCATAATATTGCGTAACGACCTCGGCGGGGGCAAGCCCCCGCCCTACAAAGGCACTTTACACCTCTTTATAATCGCCTTCCACGGTGCCATCATCATTGCCGCCACCAGAACAAGATGCACAACCTCCATCACAGCCACAGCCAGCCCCTTCTCCTTGCGCCTCACCCGCCGCCTGATAAATCTTCCCTGCAATACCCTGCATAATCTCCGCAAGGTTAGCAATGTCAGACTTCAAAATATCGGCATCGGCGGCCGTCATATCGTCAATATTCATAGAATCGTTGCTGGATTTCAGCTTGCCAAGGGCCGCATCAAGGGCCGCCTTGTCTTCGCCTTCGATGACGCTTTCATTGTCCGCCATCAGCTTTTCCGTCTGGAAGATAAGGCTGTCGGCTTCGTTTTTCGTGTCAACAATTTCTTTGCGGGCGCGGTCGGACTCTTCAAATTGTTTGGCTTCGTCCACGGCTTTTTGGATGTCCTCATCGCTCATCTTGGATGAGGCTGTGATGGTTATTTTCTGCTCTTTGCCCGTGCCAAGGTCTTTGGCAGACACATTTACGATGCCGTTTGCGTCAATATCAAAGGAAACCTCTATTTTTGGCACGCCGCGAGGTGCCGGCAAGATGCCGTCCAGCCTAAATTCGCCCAGCTTTTTATTGTCTTTGGAAAATTGACGCTCGCCCTGCACAACAACGATATCCACAGCGTTTTGGTTGTCGGCCGCGGTGGAATACACCTGCTTGGAGTTTGCCGGAATGGCTGTATTACGATCTATCAGACGAGACACAACGCCGCCCAGGGTTTCGATGCCCAGGGAGAGAGGCGTTACATCTACCAGTATCAAGTCCTTTAGCGTCTCATCGCCGGAAAGCTTGCCGCCCTGTATTGCGGCACCAATGGCCACGCATTCGTCGGGATTTATGCCTTTAAAGGGCTCGTGACCCGTGAGGCTTTTTACCGCGTCCTGTATGGCAGGTATGCGCGTAGAGCCGCCCACCAACAGCACTTTGCCCAGCTGCGCGGCAGAAATGCCCGCATCTTTAAGGGCCATATTTACAGGTTCCATGGTTTTTTTCACCAAGTCTGCTGTAAGCTCGTTAAACTTGGCGCGGGTGAGGCGAATATCCATATGCTTTGGGCCATCTTGGTTGGCCGTGATAAATGGGATATTAATGTCGGTTTGGGTAACGGTGGAAAGCTCTTTTTTCGCCTTTTCTGCCGCTTCCTTTACGCGCTGCATGGCCAATTTGTCCTTTGACAAATCAATACCATCAGTATTTTTAAATTCTGCCACCAGATGCTCGATGATGCGTTCGTCAAAATCGTCGCCGCCCAGGCGGTTTACGCCGTTGGTAGAAAGCACTTCAACGACGCCGTCGCCAATGTCTATGACGGACACATCAAAAGTGCCGCCGCCAAGGTCAAACACCAAAATCTTTTGCTCTTTTTCATTGTCGAGGCCATAGGCCAGGGCCGCCGACGTGGGCTCATTTATAATGCGCTTCACATCAAAGCCCGCAATTTTGCCAGCATCCACGGTTGCCTGACGCTCGTCGTCGCCAAAGTATGCCGGAACGGTGATAACCGCCTCGGTTACAGGGCCGCCTAGATATGCTTCCGCGTCGGCCTTTAGCTTTTGTAATATCATAGCAGAAATTTCCTGCGGCGTATATGCCTTGCCTTCAATGGTAATTTTTTGCTTTGTGCCTATGATGCGCTTTATGGACATCACCGTGTTATCGGGATTTGTGATGGCCTGGCGTTTTGCCGCCTCGCCTACAAGACGCTCGCCTGTCTTTGTAAAGCCCACGATGGACGGCGTAGTGCGGCCACCCTCGCTGTTTGCAATAACAACAGGCTTGCCGCCTTCCATAACTGATACGCATGAATTTGTTGTTCCTAAATCAATTCCTATAATTTTTGCCATATTTTGTTTTCCTCCTGATTTTATATAATGTTAGTTGTTAATAGGCCTTCCTATCTTCATATCCTTACGCCACTGGGGCGGCTCGCTGCAATCGCTGAAATATTCGTCTAAACGTACTATCTTGCCGCTCTCATCAAGCGTCACAAAAGACACCACATGCACAGCAAAACCTTCACTATTATACACCTTCGCCGCAAAAACTGTGACATCATTCGCTTTGTGCGCACGTATTACATTTGCCTGCCAGTCGCCCGGATATTCGCAGTTTGCGCGGATATATTCTTCCACAGTGAAGCATTCGTTGCTGTCATGCCAGTTTATCGCGGCATCTTTTGCAAAATAGTCGCGCAGGGCGTCGGCGTCCTGGGCCGCAACAGCCTTCATAAAAGCAATAGCATCAAACATATTTTCCTCCTAATTTGCCACAACCACAACGGCATGTCGTATAACATTGCCTTTATAGATATAGCCGCCCTGAAGCTCCTGCGCCACAATGCCTTCGCCAAAATTGGCATCTTCTATATGTGACACGGCAGAATGATAATTTGTATCAAATTTTTCGCCAACGGTAGGTATCTTTTTGATATCCATATTTTCAAACGCTGTGTGTAGCTGATTTTGTATCATCAACATACCGGCCGCAAAAGGGTCTTTTTTATCGGCATTTTTCAATGCCCTCTCAAAATTATCAATGATGGGCAAAAGCGATGCGGCCATTTCTTGCACGCCTTTGTCAAAGGCCCTGCCCATTTCCTTGGTGGTGCGATTGCGATAGTTTTCAAATTCTGCGGCCTGTTGCTTAATTTTATCATGATACAGGGCGTTAAGCTCTTTTAGCGCGGCAAGCTCTAGGTCGGACTCTCCGACGTCATCATGGTAGGCTTCGGCGGGAATATCCTCGATTTCAAGATCGTTCATAATCTCCCCAACTATCGCTTCGTCCATATTTTCGTTTTCCTTGCCAAACATTTCATCCCATCCTTCCTGTGTCGGCCATATCAAGCGTCACATTTCCTAAAATTGTGCTTAAAACCGACATAACCTGCGAATAATCCATTCTTGTAGGGCCTATAATGGCGATATTGCCTGAAAAATGCTCATTTACGCGGATTTTTGCCTTAATGACGGAGCAATTTTTCAGCATGATGTTTTCGTTTTCATCGCCGATGATAATTTGGATGTTATCAGAATTATCGGCGAAAAGGGTGATAAGCCCTTCTTTTTCTTCCAATGCGCCCACAATTGCCCGGGCCTTATCCAGATCTGCAAATTCTGGAAAGTCTAGGATATTTTTTACACCACTTGTATGAATTTGCACATTGTCGGCGGAAGAAAGTGCCGTACATATAGCATCAAATATTGGGTCGGCGATGTTGGGGTTTACATTTACCTCGCGAAGCCGCTGCTTTGTCATGCCGATGTAAAGGCTATCTAGGTCATCGGCAGTGGCGCCGCTTAAAAGCCTTGTCATCTCCGTAGAAATGCGCGCTGCCGCTGCATAATTGATGGCAGCCCCCTCGGGCATCATTATAACACTGTTTTTCACCGCCCGCAAATCTGTTATAAGCATCATGGCCAGCGCGTCTACATCCACAGGCACAAGCTGTATGTGTTTTATTTTGTGCCGTTGGGCCAAAACATCCGCCGCCACCGTTGTATATTTTGTAACAAAGGATATGGCACGGGCCACATCGCGCATCATATGGTCTATCTGACTAAGATTTTGAGCAATAGACTGCTTCAAATATTCCCTTTGCTGTCTTGACAGTTGTTTTTGAGGCATCACCTCATCAACGTACAAGCGATAACCCTTATCAGAGGGCACGCGACCTGATGATGCGTGAGGTGCCACAATATAGCCCATTTCTTCCAAATCGCTCATTTCATTTCTTATGGTTGCTGAGGACACGCCCAAATCGTATTTTTTCGCAATAGTGCGCGAGCCTATAGGCTCTGCTGATGCAATATAATCATTAATTATTGCTTCAAGAATTTTAATTTTTCTGCGATTAAGCACGTAATCACCACCTCTTGTATATCTTGTTAGCACTCTCTTCTAGTGAGTGCTAACGAAAAACAATATACCATGATTTGAAATTTTTGTCAAGCAAAATATTTCGAAAAAATATAATATAGATATCCGCGGCGCAATCAAATATACTCATATCGCCCGAAAACAGTAGCAGAAAGCGAGAAGCTGTTGATGTCCTTGGTACAAAAAGACAAATTTTTGCTACTGTCTGGGGGATATGAGTATATCAAGAGCATTTGCACAACATTTTTTACTGCAAGGCTTTTTTAGCCGCTTCCATGGCCACTTCAACCTTCGAGGCATCTTTAATTCCCGCTTGAGCCATATCGGGTCGCCCGCCGCCGCCGCCGCCCGCCGCTGTAGCCGCGGCTTTTACGATATTGCCGCAATGTATGCCTTTGGCAAGTATGTCCTTTGATGCGCGTGCCAGGATATTGCCTTTGCCTTCCATCGTGGCCGCCAAAAGTATCAGGCCGCTGCCCAGCTTATCCATAAGGCTGTCGGACAAGCTTCGCAGGCTGTCAACATCCATGTCAGGGAAGGTAGCGCATATCACAGGCACACCGCCGATATCCTCTTTCTTTCCCAAAACCTCATCGAGATTAGACTTTGCACCTTCCGCGCGCATCTTCGCAAGCTGTTTTTCGGCATCTTTTGCGGCGGTTATCAGCTGCCCAATGCGGTTTATGAGGTTTTCGGGCTGGGTCTTTAAAAATGTTGAAATTTCAGCTAGTTTGGTCTCTACATCTCTGAAATGCGCCAGGGCCGTTTCACCGACGATGGCCTCTATGCGCCGCACACCGGCGGAAATACCGCCTTCGGATATAATTTTAAAGGGGCCAATTTGCGCGGTAGATTTTAAATGCGTACCGCCGCAAAGCTCTATGGAAATGCCGTCAATGTCCACAACGCGCACTGTGTCGCCGTATTTTTCCCCAAACAAAGCAATAGCTCCTTTGGCCTTTGCGTCCACAATAGGCATTTCTTCAATGTTTATCGGCAAGTCGCGCAGGATAGCGGCATTTACGATGTCCTCGACTTTTGCAAGTTCCTCGGGCGTAACTGCCGAAAAATGCGCAAAGTCAAAGCGAAGACGATCTGGGAATTTTGCGGAACCCGCTTGGGTTACGTGGTTGCCCAGCACATCGCGTAGGGCCATGTGTAAAAGATGGGTGGCAGAATGGTGGCGGGTAATGCCCATACGGCGCGTGGCGTCAAAAGCAATGCTGGCTGTTTGGCCTTGCTTAACCTCGCCGGAAACTATCTTGCCCACATGCACAAAATGCCCGGCGGCCGTCTTAATACAATCTGTTACAGCAATTTCGCCGCTTGACGTTGTTATCGTGGCAAAGTCTGCTTTTTGGCCGCCACTTTCGGCGTAAACAGGCGTTTTATCTACGATAACGGCCACATTCGCATCTTCAGTGTTCACATGTAAAATTTTTGCATCCGTGACGGTGTTTTGTGTGTAGCCGGTAAAATTTGTGGCAGGGTCGGATATTCCCTCGAAAACAGAGCCTTCGCCCCCTGCATAGCCCGCATCTTCACGTGCGGCCCGGGCGCGGCTACGCTGTTTCTCCATTTCCTCGCGAAAACCTTCTTCATCCACGGCAAGGCCTTCCTCTTCCAAAATTTCGCGGGTAAGCTCCAGTGGAAAACCGAAGGTATCATGCAGTTTAAAAGCATCGACGCCGGCAATTACCTTGTTGCCCGCCTTTTTTGCTTCATCTATCAACTTTTTTAGCAGGCCCATGCCACTGTCCAAATTTTCGTAAAAGCGTTGCTCTTCTTGGTCTATCAGCTTTTCGATATAGTCCTGCTTTTCAGCCAGTACTGGGTAGGCTCCCTTGAAATTGGCGATAACAACCGCCGCAAGCTTGGCCATAAAGCGGCCATCCACGCCCAGAAGCCGCCCATGGCGCGCGGCGCGGCGTATAAGGCGGCGCAGGACATAGCCGCGGCCTTCGCCTTCGGGCATGATGCCGTCGGAAGTCATAAAAACAGCAGAGCGGATGTGATCTGTTATAAGCCTGATGGATACGTCCTTCTTGACATCTGCACCGTATGTCATGCCCGCAATGCCGCAAAATTCGTCACGTATGGCCACCATGACATCTACATCAAAAAGCGATCCCACATCCTGCATCACCATGGCCATGCGCTCCAGCCCCATGCCCGTGTCTATGCTGGGTGCCGCAAGGTTGGAATATTTGCCGTCTTCGGATTTATTAAACTGAATGAAAACCAAATTCCAAATTTCTACATAGCGGTCTTCACCTGCCTCTTCGCTGGCCATAAAATCGTCTTGGCCATGGGCCGGGCCGCGGTCGTAAAATATCTCGGAGCATGGGCCGCATGGGCCTGAAGAGAGCTCCCAAAAATTGGTTTCTTTACCCATTCGGAAAATGCGGCTTGATGGCACGCCAACCTTCTCTTCCCAAATTTTATGCGCCTCGTCATCGTCTTGATAAACAGTGACAGTAAGCTTGTCTTCCGGTATTTCAAGGGCGCGTGTTAAAAATTCCCATGCCCAAGCAATAGCATCTTCTTTAAAATAGTCCCCAAAGCTGAAATTGCCCAGCATTTCAAAAAAAGTGCCGTGGCGGGCCGTTTTGCCCACAACCTCAATATCCGCCGTGCGTAGGCACTTCTGGCTTGTTGTTACGCGTTTGCGCGGCGGTGTAGCCTGGCCCGTAAAATAGGGCTTCATAGGTGCCATGCCCGCCACAATAAGCAGCAGTGTCTTATCATTTTCCGGCACCAGCGAAAAGCTGGGCAGCCGCAAATGCTCTTTGCCCTCAAAAAATGCCAAATATCTTTCACGTATTTCATTTAAACCAAGTTTTTTCAATGTTTTATCCTCCAGTGCATTTTCTTTGCCAATAATTATACTGTTTTTGCACGACTTCGTCAATAAAAAGCTTGCGCGGTTGGGAGTGTTTGTGGTATAATATGAACATGATAGAAATGAAGAAGAGAAAGTGCGCTAACACTTCCTCTTCTCGGCTTGACCACGACTGGGACGTGGAAGGGCTTTTGGTTACTAACTTGCGAAAATAACCAGCTTATCCTTGCATTGGAGGCTGGTTGTTTTTGTTATCCGCATTTATGTACAGATAAATTATAACGCAATGCCACAAATTTAGGCAATGCTGAAAGTGCAATTGACATCACCGCCGCTTTTCGTTATAATTATTGCAACGAAGAAAAGGGGTGTACTTTATGAAAAAACGGGCGTTGATGAGCCTTTCGGATAAAACCGGTGCTGTGGATTTTGCAAAAAGCCTTTGCGACCACGGCTTTGAAATAATTTCAACGGGAAGCACTTGCAAGATGCTTAGGGATGCGGGAATAGCGGCAATAGAAGTGGCCGATGTAACGGGCTTTCCGGAATGTCTTGACGGCCGTGTGAAAACCCTTCACCCCACCATACACGGCGGCATTTTGGCACGCCGCGATATGCCTGCACATATGGAATTTCTGGCAGCGCAAGGCATTGAGACCATTGACATCATTTGCGTAAATCTATACCCTTTTAAAGAGACGATTTTAAAGCCCAATGTAACCTTGGGCGAAACCATAGAAAATATCGACATTGGTGGGCCTGCGATGCTACGCTCTGCCGCAAAGAATTATGATTCTGTGGCGGTGATAGTTGATGTGGCGGATTATGCCAAGGTTTTGGAAGACTTGGAAGCCCATGGCGATGTGTCGCAAAAGACCCGCTTTGCCCTTGCTGCCAAGGCCTTCGCCCACACTGCCGCCTATGATGCGCTGATAGCACAACATTTAGTCAAATTGGCAGATGCACCTGCCTTCCCTGATAAACTGACGCTGACATACGAAAAGGCGCAAGGCTTGCGCTATGGTGAAAATCCCCATCAGGCTGCCGCCTTTTACCGCGAAATTGGTGCGGATAAAGGCGATCTTGTAAATGCCGAGCAACTGCATGGAAAAGAGCTTTCATTTAACAATATTAACGACACCCACGGTGCGCTGGAGCTTTTACGCGAATTTGACGAACCCGCCGTGGTGGCCGTAAAGCACTCTGTTCCTTGCGGCGTGGGTTGCGGCGAAAGCCTGCTTGAGGCTTGGCACAAAGCCTATGCTGCCGACCCCGTATCCATCTTTGGCGGCATAATAGCCGCAAACCGTGAAGTTGATGCGGGTACCGCCGCACAAATTGATGGCATCTTCGTAGAAGTTGTTATTGCGCCATCTTTTAGTCCAGAAGCCCTAGAAATTTTGACAAAAAAGAAAAACATCCGATTGCTTGTAGGGGCGACCTGTGGTCGCCCATCCCAGGCCAAGGATATCAAAAAAGTGAGCGGTGGCCTGCTGATACAATCCGCAGATGACATACTGTTAAATGAAGAAAAAGGCCTGGAATGTGTTACAAATAGAAAACCTACCGAAGCCGAAATGGCAGACCTTCTCTTCGCCTGGAAGCTGGTAAAGCATGTAAAGTCCAATGGCATTGCTATAGGCAAAGACGGCGGCTCTATCGGCCTTGCAGGCGGGCAAGTTAGCCGCATTTGGGCTTGCAAGCAGGCCATTGACCACGCCCACGAATTTTTGGGCACAGAAGCAACCCATGGCGCGGCCCTGGCTTCCGATGCCTTCTTCCCCTTCCCGGATTGCGTGGAAGAGGCTTATAGGGCGGGCATCACAGCCATTATCCAGCCGGGGGGCTCTAATGGCGATGCGGCATCCATCGAGACTTGTAACAAATATGGCATAGCCATGGTGTTTACAGGCGTGCGGCATTTTAGGCATTAGTTATGATAGACAAAATGAAAATCAATTTTCAAAAACGTAATATTGACATGCTATGGTTTGACAGCTTTGATGAAATTAAGAAATATCTGCTTGAGCAAATTCCCAACAACGCCACCGTCGGCATTGGCAATTCTCGCACCCTAAAAAGCTTAGGCATCACGGAAGCCCTCGTCAGTAAAGGTAATGTTGTTTATAACAAAGAGCTTGGGGCCACGCCCGATGAAATAAAGGAGCTTAAACGAAAATCCATTTTGGTTGATTTTTATATTTCCAGCGCAAATGCAATTTCCGTTGACGGCAGAATTGTTAACATTGACCATAGCGGAAACAGGGTGGCCGCCATCACATATGGGCCGGAGAAGGTTTACATTGTGGTTGGAAAAAACAAAATTTCGGCAACTTGTGACGAGGCTGTTAGAAGAGCAAGAAACACAGCCGCGCCAATGAATGCAAAAAGAGCGGGATATAACCCGCCATGTGTTTTGGCCGGCCATTGTGTTGACTGCCTTTCGCCTGAGAGGGTTTGCAATATCATTTCAATTATTGAAGGCCAGCATATCAAAGGCCGTTTGGCTTTGCTGATAGCAAATGAGGATGCGGGATTTTAATTGAGGACTTAGGAGCAATTACATGAGCGACTATATAAGATATATCCGCGAAAAAGTTGGCCATGATGTAGTTATCATGGTGGGTTGTGGCGTTTTTGTTTATAAAGATGGCAAGTTGCTGCTGCAACGGCGCAAAGACAGTGGCTGCTGGGCTATGCATGGCGGCAGCATGGAGATTGGCGAGACCACTGAGGAAACAGCTTCTCGTGAGCTTTTTGAAGAAACAGGGCTTATTGCTAAAAAGCTGGAGTTGTTAGGTATTTTTTCCGGCCCTGATATGATGCACACCTATCCAAATGGGGATAAGGTTTATATCGTAGGCATTACCTACATTTGTCAGAAATTTTCTGGCAACTTGTTAAGCGAAACTGACGAAACCACAGAACTTAAATGGTTTGATATAAACAACCTTCCCGCCGATATAAACCCGCCTGATAAAAGACCTTTGGAAGCTTTTGTCGTTTGGGCAAGAAATACAAACAAAGGATGATTTTATGCTTGACATCGCTTTAGTAGGCTGCGGCGGCATGATGCCCCTGCCAAATAGATATTTAAGCTCGCTTTTGTTGCGCTTTGAAGGGCGGATGCTGCTGATAGACTGCGGCGAAGGCACGCAGGTAAGCGTAAAACAGGTGGGCTGGGGCTTTAAGAACATCGACTGCATTTGCCTTACGCATTTTCACGCCGACCATGTGGCGGGCCTGCCAGGACTTTTGCTTACCATCGGCGGTAGTGGCCGCGAAGAGCCCCTTACCATCGTCGGGCCCCAAGGAGTTGGTCACATAGTGCGTAGCCTTTGCGTTATCGCGCCTGAAATCCCCTTCCCTATCAATTTTATTGAAATACCTGCACGTGGGGCTACGGATATTGCCATACCCCTTACAAGCTATGCCCTAAGTGCCTCACCGGCAGAGCATAACTGTCCCTGTTTTGCCTTTCGCGTGGACATAAAGCGCAAAGGTAAATTTGACCTTGAGGCCGCCCAGCTTTTGCCCATACCGCGTAATTATTGGAAGGTGCTGCAAAGCGGGCAGGACATAGAGCACGAAGGACGGCTTTACGCGCCGGATATGGTGATGGGGCAAGAGCGCAAGGGCCTTGCTGTTTCATATTGCACAGATTCGCGACCACCGAGGGGCCTTGCGGCCTTTGTGCGGGGTAGCGACATCTTTGTGTGCGAAGGGCATTATGGAGAAGATGACAAGCTGGACAAGGCCAAAAGCCACAAGCACATGCTATTTTCCGAGGCGGCGCAGCTGGCTCGCGCAGGCGAAGTAAAGCAAATGTGGCTTACGCATTTTTCGCCCGCCATGCCAAATCCCGAGGCTTTTATACAAGTTGCGCGCAACATCTTTCCCAATAGCCATGTTGGGTATGATAGGATGACAGCGACACTTAGTTTTGAAGAGGATTGATATTAGGTTCGTAAATTTATATTATCTGAAGGGAAGATAAAATGAGAAAATATGTTCAAATGGCTTTAATTTTGCTACTTATTACGATGTTAAGCGGCGGCTGTGCGAATGATGGCGAATCCCTTCCGGCGACAGACGCCGATTTGACTTATGAATACACACCTTCAATTATCGAGTATAGCGAATTTACGGCTTCATACGGTGAAGTTCCTTATACAACATTAGACTCCCCTGCTCCGGCCGTTAACATACCGCCGTGGCAAATTGGATATATTGAAAATCTTGAAAATCTTCACGAGCAACCACCATATTCATATGAAATTATAGTTCCTTTTGGGCTTTATGATTGGATAAGCATTCGTGACGGCATTATCATTGCCCAAAATACAGCTGAGATCTGCGAGATTTACCGAGTTGTCATTAGTAACGATTATGCTTTGCTCAATTTGTACGGAGAATACATTCTACCCCTTGGCACATTTAACAGAATCTCTCATATGCAAGTAGGCGATAACTTCGTTGTTGTTGAGGACAGCCAAGGCAACGCGGGCGTGTATGATTTCAGTGGAAGCCCGATTATTCCTGCCGGAAAATATCAAACCATCCGGGCCATACATAACAACACGGCCATAGCAAGAAATGACGAAGGCTGGGGTGCGATTAATTTAAATGGCAATATTATTATCCCCTTCGGGTTATACAACAACATTTTTTCTGTCGGCGAAGCTACCAACCGTTTATTTTTGACAGAAGCGCACGCAGACGCAGGAACATGGCGGCGGGGCATACGAGATTTTGAAGGGAATGTTATAATTGGGTCGGGGCAATTTAATTCTATCGGAAGCGCGCCTGCATATGGTATGCTGGTGGCGGAGCGCGGAAGTGAATTTGACGAAGCCCTTAATCTGGAGACTGGCGAAATTGTATCATTTCCCACACAAGGGCTTGAGTCTTGGGATGGCTTGCGAATAATAAAACCAGGGTATGCAATGACAGGGCACGGGATATTCAATTTTAGCGGCGAGCGCATTTCCCCCGAAAATCTCTTTTTCCATACGCATCACTGTAGTGAACGCTGGCTTTTCTCGGTTTCGCAAGATAACAGAGCCGGTATTTACGATTTTCACACCAACGAAGTGTTTTGGCTTGGTTCGGGGCTTCGCATTTCTAATATATCATATCCCTTGGTATCAGTAACCACGATGGATATGCCTGTTACGGCTAGCGAAAGTGCGGTGCTTGATTTTTACGGCCAAGAAGTAATTCCATTTGGCGCATATCGCTGGATTAGCATTTTAGGAGAAAATAGGTTTTTTGTTGGCATAGACGTGGACGGCTTGCAGCATCACGCTGTTGTGAACGCCGCAGGGCAGGAAATCATCCCAGCCGGAAAATACGGCTATCTATTTCACATAAGCGGAACTGATTTTTTGTGGATGGAATTTAATGACCACGATGGTGAGGCAACAGGCGTGGTAGATTTCGATGGGCGCATTGTATTTCCCCAACACGGGTATCTGTTTCTCGGGCATTGGGATTTGCAGACAGACCTTTACACAGGCTTTGCAAATAACCACTTTTTCTTGGTTGAAGATTCAAGCAGAAACAAGGCTCTTGTTCGTTTAATACATGATTAGCAACTTTCGTTAATAAGCATAATTTGGTAGCTCACCAGCTTTGTAGCCAAATGCACTTTAATAGCCTGACCGCCTGAGATAATGTACTTGCCATTAGAATAAACTATACCATCCTGCGTCACGCAATAGCTCATGACAGATTTTTGCAGCACTTTTTCTTCGCCCTCTGGGGTTTTCATTATAAGTTCCCAGTCGCGGGGGGCGTAGCCTGGGTTTTTGTCCCCTGCCGCCGCGTTTTTCTTTAGGGTTTTGTCGGCTTCAAGCAAGTTGCCGTCTATGTAAAGTTGTTGGGGGGATTTTTGGTTGGCCTTGGCAGGGTTTGCGCCTGATGATTTTAAGGATTCGCCTGTGTGGCGACGGGTAAAGAGGTCCAGCCAGCCACCGATGGCGCGCAGTATTTTAAAAGGCGCGGTTAAATAGTCCCAGGCTGCCATTTTGCCACCGCCGCTTTGTTCGTAGGGGCGGCGTATGAAATATAGGTTGCCGGCCGCATCCTCGAAGGGGTAGCAATAGTCAAATTTAGGGTTTTCCAAAACTTCGTAAAGCTCTCCTGTTTTTATGTGCAGACGATAGATGCTGCGCGGCCCAAAGCCCGCAAAATGGCCTGTGGCGTTGTAGGCTATGCCTGCGCTGTCGTAATATAAAACATCCTCATCTCGCAGTGACCATTTCGGGTTGCAATCAAAAGAATCGCCTTCTGTAATTTCTCTCAAATAGCTGTCATCGGTTTTTAGCAGGGCGATATGACGCTCCAGATAATTTTCGGCGCATGAAACGGCAATTCTGCCTGAGGGGTTTACATCAAGCTCGAAAAAATGGGTGTCGGTGCTGGCTAGGATGGGCGTTTCCAGTTCTTTAGGGTTTGGGTGTTTGAAATAAATGCCGCCGCCTCTCTCAAAATTGATGGCGTAAACAAACCTCTCGTCAATGCCCGGTGATAGACCGGTTATGGACAGCTTAATGTCCAAAGCAGATGCGTCAAGGGAATACGCACCGGTAAACATAGCACCCGTGCCGCTTTGCTTCCATTCGTTTTTAAGACGGATTTCTTTTTCCCGCGCCCTGTATTTTTCAGCAACCGCGCAATTTAAGGGTCGTACAGCCCCTGTATCTTCCAAAAGATTTATCCTGTCTTCTGACAAAAAGGCTATTTGTTTCATCATGTCACGCTCCCCTTATTATTAAAGGCTCTCCGAAAAAAGTTCGGAAAGCCTTGTGTTTTAAGTAGCGGGAAAGGGACTTGAACCCCCGACACCGCGGGTATGAACCGCGTGCTCTAGCCAGCTGAGCTATCCCGCCAAATATTTTGACGACATTGACTATTATAAATGGCTTTCATCCTCTTGTCAAGACTTTTTGAAAATTTTCGATAGATGTTATTTTGATGTTGGCTTCAAGATTTTTGAGAAGATGAGAAAGAATGCAAGACCCAAGGCTGCGCCTAGGACGTTGTGCAGAAGGTCTTCAATGGCAAAGACGCCGCGACGTGTGATAAATTGGGTGGTTTCAATGGACAGGGATGCAAGGGCGGCAATGGGCAGAGTGTAGCGAAATTTGCGGAATTTATTGAAAAACAGCGGCAAAAAGATGCCCAGGGGAGCAAACATGGCAATGTTGAGGATGATGTTGCGAATTTCTATTACGGCCAGATGCGTTGGGGCTCGCATGGCGCGGCGATAGGATGCTATGGGGTCTAGTTCTATGCTAAGCGGTGCTGGGTCGCGAAAAAGCAGGGTTGCCAGCAACACAACAAATATATAAGCCAAAAAAGCCGCCAAAATTGCGGTTTTCCTTGTGGCGGATGCGCAAAATAGCCCGAATAAGGCAAGTGAAAGTAGAATCAGCAAATCAATCATTTTACAATGTTAACATATTTTGGGAATAAAATCAAGCGTTGAAATGGATTGGAAATTGAGTTATAATTAGAAGAAAAAGGATTACGAGGTGACAGTATGAGCAAATTGTTTACGGATAATCGTAATAAAATTGCGGACAAGCTGGAAAATGGCAGCATGTTGATTATTTTTGGCGGTGTAGCGCCCGTGAAGCGCGGGGACGAATTTTATCCCTTTGCACCCCAGCGCAATTTTTATTATGCGACAGGTATAGAGCGGCCAAATTTGGTATTTACAATGATGAAGGTTGACGAAGGCAATGTGAAGTCCCGCCTTTATTTAGAGCGCTACGACGAGCATGTGGCGAAATGGGATGGGGCCGCGTTGGATGTGGCGATGGCCAAGGAAATATCCGGCATGGAAGATTTTGCGTATATTGACGAACTTTATGGCCATGTAGGCACGGCGATGACGGGCCGCTTGGGCAAGATACATACAGTTTATTTGGATTTGGAAAACCGCAGTCTTACGGCACCTAACACGCCTGATTTAGATTTTGCAAAGCTACTGGGCGAAAAGTTTCCTGATATGGCCATCAAAAATGCGCATCCTATTTTTGCTTCTGTGCGTGTTGTAAAGTCCCCGGAAGAAGTTGAACATATGAAAAAAGCCGCGGAAATTACAGGCGAAGGCTTTACTGCCCTTTTACGCAATGCCAAACCGGGTATGATGGAATATGAGCTTGAGGCCCATCTGGACTATGTTTACAAGAAAAACGGCTGTCGCGATAGAGCTTTCCGTACCATCATGGCGGGCGGCAAAAACGCCTGTGTGTTGCATTATGGCGACAACAATTGCAAAATTAATGATGGTGACCTTGTTTTGGTGGATTATGGCGCGCAATGGAAGTGGTATAGCGCGGATGTTAGCCGCACTTTCCCCGTTAACGGAAAGTTTACCGACAGGCAAAAACTGCTTTATAATATCGTGCTAGGCGGCCTAAAGCTGTGCTTAGATATGATAAAGCCCGGCGTGGTTTTTGGCAAACTACAAGAATCATTGCAGGCATATTATGTTGAAGAGCTTACAAAAATTGGGCTGATATCCGACAAGGAAGAGCTTGGTAAATACTATTTCCACGGCGTTGCGCATATGCTAGGCCTTGAAACCCACGACGTGGGCAGCAACAAAGACCTTGTAATGGCCCCCGGCATGGTATTTACGGTGGAGCCCGGCCTGTACATCGCCGAAGAGGGTATCGGCATACGCATTGAGGACAATGTAGTGGTGACGGAAACCGGCTACGATAACCTGACAGCCCATATCATCAAGGAAGTTGACGACATTGAGGCTTTCATGGCGCAAAATGGGTGATTTTCGCGAAGAGGACATGTATGGCCCCATTAAGCGATTTTTTGAGGCGCGTGAGTATGTTGTGAAGGGCGAGGTTGCCCGTTGCGACATTGTGCTTGTGAAAGGCGACGAAACCGTGATTGTGGAGCTGAAAAAAGCTTTTAACATGACCCTGTTGTACCAGGCTTTGGATAGGCAAAAAATATCAAATTTGGTGTATATTGCAATTCCGTTGAAAGCCTTTATGATGCGCCGAGGCCATATTCTGCACATTTTGGAAAAAATGGGCATCGGACTTGTTACTGTGGCTATGGATAGCGCGCTACTGACAGTTGAGGCACATTTGCTACCTAACATGACCCATGGCCGCCTTAACAAGCGTACCAAGGCACTACTGGCAGAATTTAACGGAAGGACTTTTGACGGCAATTTGGGAGGGGCCACGCGGCGCAAGCTGCTTACGGCCCATAGAGAGCGGGCTTTGCACATTGCCTGCGTGTTGGAAAAAATCACTGAATCCTCAATCGCAATGCTACTGCGAGATTACAATTGCCATAAAAATACGACGCATATGTTGCCGCGAAATTTGTACGGATGGTTTACAAAAGTCAAAACTGGAGTTTACGCCCTGTCAGATGATGGCAGGGCGGCTCTTGACGATCCCCAGTTTGCCGAGATTGTGGCGCATTACAGAAAGGATGTTGAGGAAGCTGTACAATCGTAGAAAATCAAGGGTTGTACGCGTCGGCGGTGTGGCTATCGGCGGCGACCACCCCATCACCATACAGTCCATGACGACAACACAAACGGCTGATGTGGCCGCTACTTTGGCGCAAGTTCGCGCGTTGACGGACGCGGGTTGTGAGATTGTGCGGCTGGCTGTTAACAACGCAGCGGCTGCGGCTGGCTTCGCTGAAATCAAGCGCCGCGTGACCAATGTTCCCCTTGTGGCCGATATTCATTTTGACTACCGGCTGGCTATTTCCGCTATTGAGGCGGGCGCTGACAAAATTCGCATAAATCCTGGGAATATTGGGGATGTGGCCCGCGTGGCGGCTGTGGTTGATGCGGCTAAATCGCGACGCATCCCTATCAGGGTTGGCGTAAATTCGGGCTCGCTGGAACTTGATTTGGTGGACAAGTATAACGGCGTGACGGCGGAAGGGTTGGCAGAATCAGCTTTGCGCAATGTGCAGATGCTGGAAGACTTGGACTTTGGCGACATTGTAGTATCCATTAAGGCTGCCAATATCCCAATGACACTGAGAGCGCATGAAATTTTAGCACCACAAGTTGATTACCCACTGCATATAGGCATAACCGAGGCTGGGACGTTGTACAGCGGTACGATAAAGTCCACGGCTGGGCTTGCGGCCATGCTGACACGGGGTTTTGGTGATACTGTGCGTATCTCGCTTACGGCTGACCCAGTTGAAGAGGTGGCGGCTGCCAAAGAGATGCTGAAAGCCTTGCGTTTGAGGCAATTTGGGCCCGAAATTATCTCCTGCCCCACATGCGGGCGCACTGAAATGGACTTAATTTCGCTGGTAGATAAGGTTACTCGCAGTATTGAGCATATCACGACGCCTATGACAGTTGCTATCATGGGATGTGCTGTGAATGGGCCCGGAGAGGCGAAAGAATGCGATATCGGGCTGGCTTGCAGCAAGGATAGTGCGCTGTTGTTTTGCAAAGGAGAAATTATACGCAAAGTATCGACAAATGAGATGGTGGCTATTTTTGTCGAAGAAATTGAAAAATTAGCAAAGGAAATGACGAAATGAAGATAGAAGAGCGGACTATAAGTGAGGTTTTTAAGGACTTGGGGCTGCCTAAGTCTATTTCAGGTGCGCTGAGCGCGGCAACGGTTAATAGTGTGAAATTTATAAGCAACGAGAAGCGGCTTGAAGTGCGCATTATGCCTGATGAAATTGTTAATGCATCTCAAGTTTCGGCCCTGGAAGCGGAGTTAGTGGCAAGACTAGACATGGTAGAAAATATTGATATTATTGACATATATAGGTCAGAGAATCCCCATGGTCTCCTAGCTGATTTTTGGCCAAATTTGCTGTATAGACTGCATAAAATCAGCACTTTTGTGGGTGAGATTATGCCTTGTGCAACGTGGCGAGTAGAGAGTGATACTTTGTGTATTGATATGCCCAGCGATATGGGCGGCGTTTTAAAGAAATTGGGTACAGCCA
This sequence comes from Defluviitaleaceae bacterium, assembly GCA_009781625.1. GTDB lineage: Bacteria > Bacillota > Clostridia > Lachnospirales > WRAX01 > WRBK01. The sequence goes on from WQVI01000004.1 coordinate 32,836, forward strand.
AGGAAATAGAAAACATACTACACGAATCATTGAATATAGACCTCAAAGTTGAATTTGGTTGCAGCGGCAATGGTAAGAAGCGTCAAAATACAGCATCTGCCGTCCTTGCAACACCTACGCCAACGCCTGTCGCCAAAAAAAGTGCGCCAAAAAAGGTCGAGAAAAAGTCACAGAAAGTATTTGGCGATGCGCGCCCATTGGATGAAAATTTTTACGAAGAAGAAAGCGTGGTTGTTGCCGGCCGCATTTTCCGCATAGAAAGCCGCGAAATTAAGAATAACAAGCTTTTGTACACCTTCGACATTGCTGATGGAAATTCGTCCATCACGGTGAAATACTTTCTGGCTAAGGAAAGGAAGGCTGATTTTGCAGACTTGCTGACAAAAGGCGCCGCCGTAAAAGTGTCTGGCAATGTGCAATTTGATACATATAGTAAAGAATTGAATATTTTGGCAAATAGATTGGGCACCGCGGAGATTGCTGAGGCTCAAAGAACGGACAATGCCGCCGAAAAGCGAGTAGAGCTGCATCTGCATACCAATATGTCCCAGCTGGACGGCATTACACCCGCGGCCGATTTTATCGCCCGGGCAGCGGCCTGGGGGCATAGCGCCGTCACGATAACTGACCATGGTGTGGTGCAGGCCTTTCCGGAAGCCATGGCAGCAGCAAAAAAGGCGGGCATTAAGGTGATTTACGGTGTTGAAGCCTATCTGGTCGACGATTTAGCCGTGTCCATCGTCACCCGTGCCGGCGATACGCAACTGGCAGATGATTTTGTAGTTTTCGACGTTGAAACTACGGGTTTTAATCGCGAAAGCTGCAAAATTATTGAAATTGGCGCAGTGCGCGTGCAAAATGGCGAAATTACGGGACGCTTTAACCATTTCATTGACCCTAAGGAGAAGTTGCCCGAAAAGATTATTGACCTGACACATATAACAGATGACATGCTGGCGGGCCAGCCTACCATTGATGCAGTTTTGCCTGAATTTCTGGACTTCATCGGCAATGCAACCCTAGTGGCGCATAATGCTGATTTTGATATGGGTTTCTTGGAATATCACGCAAGCACGCTGGGTCATAATGTGAAAAACCCATATTTATGCACCTTACAGCTATCACGCGCGCTGTTTCCTACGCTTTCCCGCTTCAACCTAGCCGCCATGGCCAGGCATCACGGCGTTTCGCTGGAAAACCACCATCGCGCCTGTGATGATGCTGCCGCGTTAGCTCAGATTTTTTTACAGCAAATGGAAATTTTGCAGTCACAGCAAATTGTGACGTTAAATCATATAAATTTACGCTTCTCCAAGAAGATTGATATCAAGCGGCTGCGGCCTCATCATGCTGTTATCCTAGTAAAAAATACTGTGGGTTTGCGCAATTTGTACGAGCTTGTGTCAAAGTCCCATCTGGATTATTTTTACAAACAACCCAGAATCCCGAAAAGCGAGTATTTACGGCTTAAAGAGGGCCTTATAATTGGCACTGCCTGCGAGGCAGGCGAATTTTACACCGCTGTGCGCGAAAGCAAGCCTGTGGAGCATATCGAGGCCCTGGCCGAATTTTACGACTATTTTGAGATAAGTCCCGTTTCAAATAACCTGCATCTTGTGCGCAAAGGCGATGTGGACAGTGTTGAGGCGCTGCAAGAAATAAACAGGAAAATTATAGAATTAGGTGAGAGATTTGGCAAGCCTGTGATTGCCGCAGGCGACACACACCTTTTGGACCCCGGGCAGGAGATTTTCCGCAGCATCATCATGGCTGGCAACGGTTTTAAAGATGTGGACAACCAGCCGCCACTGCATTTTATGACCACAGACGAAATGCTTGCAGAATTTGCTTATCTGGGCGAGGCCAAGGCGCACGAAATTGTTGTGCGCAACACAAATGCGATAGCTGACATGATTGAGGACATCTTGCCCATACCTCAGGGCAGTTTTCCGCCTATTGTGGAAGGCAGCGAGGAGATGCTGGCAGAAATTGTAACGAAGCGTGCTACAGAAATTTATGGAAACCCATTGCCTGAAATAGTGCAAGCCCGTATGGATCGCGAGCTTTCCGCCATCATAGGCAATGGCTTTGCCACTTTTTATGTCATTGCCCGCAAGCTGGTTGTAAATTCCATGGAAAATGGCTATTTGGTGGGGTCTCGCGGCTCTATCGGGTCCAGTTTTGTGGCTACCATGGCCGAAATTACGGAAGTTAACCCCCTTTCTCCGCATTATTACTGCCCACAGTGTCAGTTTACAGATTTTGATTCTGAAACTGTACGTAGTTTTGCCGGGGCCTCGGGTTGCGATATGCCTGATAAGCAATGCCCAAATTGCAACACGTCCTTGAAGAAAGACGGCCATTCCATCGCATTTGAGACATTTTTGGGCTTTAATGGCGACAAAGAGCCTGACATTGACCTTAATTTTTCTGGCGAATATCAAGGCGAGGCACATAAATATGCCGAGGAATTGTTTGGCACAGGCTATATTTTTAAAGCGGGTACCATCGGCACTATCGCTGAGCGTACGGCCTTTGGCTATGTTAAGAAATATATGGAAGAGCGCGGGCGCATGGAATGCAACGCCGAGATAAACCGCCTTGTGTCGGGATGCACGGGCATCAAGCGCACGACGGGCCAGCATCCCGGCGGCCTTGTTGTCGTGCCCAGGGACAAAAGCATCTACGAATTTACGCCAGTGCAACATCCCGCCAATGATACTAGCAGCGGCGTCATCACCACGCATTTTGACTATCATTCCATCGAAGGCAGGCTGTTTAAGCTTGATATTCTGGGGCACGATGTGCCGACAATTATAAAAATGCTGCATGATATGACGGGCATTGACCCGCGCGACGTAGACATTGCCGATGCCGACGTAGTTTCGCTGTTTTCAAGCCCCGCTAAACTGGGAGTTTCAGAAAAAGACATTGGTTGTAAGACTGGTTCTCTTGGATTGCCAGAATTTGGCACACATTTCGTGCGCCAAATGCTGACGGACACGCGCCCCGCCTCTTTTTCTGAACTGGTGCGCATTTCCGGACTTTCCCACGGCACAAATGTGTGGACAAACAACGCCGCCGACCTTATCCGGCAAAAGGTAGCCACGCTAAAAGAGATTATCCCCACACGGGATGATATCATGACATATCTGATTATCAAAGGCGTTGATGAGCTTGCTGCCTTTAAAATTATGGAAAGTGTGCGTAAAGGTAGGGGCGTTACCGAGGATGAAGAGCGTCTTATGCGCGCGGCGGGCGTGCCTGCATGGTATATCGAATCCTGCCGAAAAATAGAATATCTTTTCCCCAAAGGCCATGCCGTGGCTTATGTTATGATGACCATGCGCATTGGGTATTTCAAAATCCACCATCCCGAGGCCTTTTACGCCGCCACTTTTTCCGTGAAGAGCGATGATTTTGACTATGAAAAAATGTGCCTTGGGCCCGAAATTGCGAAGCAGGAGATGCGCCGCATAAATGCCATGGGCAATGATGCCAGCCAAAAAGACGATAAATCCATGGTGCTTTTAGAATTGGTTAACGAAATGTATGCCCGCGGTCTAAAATTCGCTAAGCTTGACCTTTATGCGGCTTCCGCTTCAAAGTTTATTATCACGGAAGACGGCCTGATGCCGCCACTGTGCGCCGTGGCGGGCCTTGGTGAAACCGTTGCTGACACCATTGTGGCGGCCCGCGAAGATGGCGAATTTTTCTCTGTTGAGGACTTGAAGGCGCGCACAAGGGTGAACAAAAATGTGGTGCAGTTGCTGAAGGACAATGGCGTGCTGGATGGCATACCGGAAACAGAGCAATTGACGCTATTTTAAGGATGGTGGCATATGTTAGAAACAGGAGTAAAAGCGCCGGATTTGGCGCTTAAAGACGGCAACGGCATGGAAGTAAAATTGTCAGACTTTGCAGGGAAAAAAGTTGTACTGTATTTTTATCCAAAGGATAATACGCCTGGCTGTACGCGGCAAGCCTGTGCTTTTCGCGATAATTATGATGGGTTTGCGAAAAGGGGCGTAGCCGTGATAGGCATAAGCAAGGATGACGAGGCATCGCATAACAAGTTTGTTCAAAAACATAACCTGCCCTTTGTGTTGCCGGAAGACCCACAACCGGAAGCCATCAAGGCATACGAGGTTTGGCAGGAAAAAACAAATTTTGGCAAGACAAGCATGGGTATTGTCCGCACCACATATATCATTGATGAAAACGGCTTGATAGAAAAGGTTTTTAAACGCGCCAAGCCTGATACAAACGCTGATGAAATATTGAAATATCTGGATAAATAAAGGCGCACCCTGCCTAAATAACTAGGCGGGGTGCTTTAGGGTTATAGCTTATAGCTCTTCGGCCCTTCTGCAATACTAAAAGTTTCAATTTCTTTCACGTCAATATAGAAGATTTTGAAAATAGGATTATCTGGCGAGCCATAAATGTGCTTGATTAGCGGATTTTCATCCAAAGCGCGCAATTTCAGCGCCCCATCTTCGGTAAAAACCGCCTTTCCGTTTATAGACAACACAGGGTTGAAATCCGCAGTATATGTGCAAAAGGACACATGGGGATTTGCCGCCAATTGCTTGAAAACAGGCTTCTCGCTGTTTGTGCAAAAATATACTCTTTTGCCATCAGCAAATAAATATTGAAACACCCTTGTTTTCACACCTTGGCCGTCTTGCGTGGCCAGCACGCCATTAGGGTTTGCCTTGAGAATTGCCGCATAATCAATCATTTAAAATTCCTCCTTTACATTTTAATGTCCTAATAATATAATAGGCAGGTAGGCGCAAAATGTAAAGTAGGCACTTTAAAGTGCCGTAGTTACCTTATAGAAACTATTGGGGGATATATCATGCAAAAACATCAAGAATTGCCGTCCTGTCCTATAGAAATAACTTTGACGCTGATGGGCGATAAATGGAAGATATTAATTATACGCGACTTGTTAATGGGAACCAAGCGTTTTGGCGAGTTGAAAAAGTCGTTAACCGGTATTTCACAAAAGGTATTGACACAACATCTTCGCGCCATGGAAGAAAGCGGGCTTGTTAATCGTAAAGTTTATGCGGAAGTGCCACCAAAGGTAGAATATTCGCTTACAGAAATAGGGTGTAGCCTCAAAGCGATACATGATGTTATGTGGCAATGGGGCGAGGAATACAAAACCAAAATAACAAAATAAAAGCCGCCATTTGGCGGCTTGGTTTGCATTTAACCCAAAAGGGATGAAACCACATCTACTGCATTGCTTTCAACCACAACTTCGCCATGTTCCAGCAAAAACATCTTAGAAATTTCCAGATGAGAGAATCTGTTGCCGTACTCTTTTAAGATATTTTCTTGGCCGACGGTTATTTTGGCGGTGTCATTTTCAATTATTAGATAGTACTTTCCTGCATGTTTAAATAGAGCGTTGCTGCCTATGTAAGTGCCGAAAATTCGCACACAGGCACTTGTCACATGGTCTAGCGATGCAAATTCAAAGATAATTTGCTTTGGTGATGATTTTTTGATGCTGGCAGTGTTGCCGGGGGGTTGCATATTATCTTGCTTTTTCTTCTGCTTGGCCCGGGACATATTTTTATAATTGCCTAAAACAGGCGGATAGCCGAAACGATCTTCTAAATCTTCATGGCCGGCAACCTTTGTTACAATTATCATGATGCTATCGCGGCTAACGGGTATGGCCTCGATGATAAGGGGCGTTTCGTGGGTTGTGTGAAAATCGCATTCCAAAGCGGCCCTTTCCATTATTTCTCTGAAAAGTTCCTGGGTTTTTTCACTGCCGTAAGAAAGCTCGTTAAGGCGCATGTTACGCTCGTTAAGGTCGCTTTCTGTCAGCGTAAATTTTATTTCATTGTTGCTTATTTTTTCTATTTTCATAGCAATCAAATCCTCTTTAATCAATATCGTCCAGGATTGTTGTTGTCAATTAGGTATAGTATAGCGTATTATCGCGCATTTGTAAATAGTATAATTTTAGAATTCAAAATATTCCTTGGCATTATAGTATGCAATGCCCTTTGCAATTTGTGACAGCTTTTCAAAATCGTTAGGAAATTCGCCATTTTGCACCCAATTTGCAATAAGATTTACCATTATACGGCGAAAATATTCGTGACGCGGGTAGGATAGGAAGCTGCGCGAATCGGTTAGCATACCGATAAAGCGCGCCAACATGCCGTTGTTGGCAAGGGCCGTCATTTGTTTTTCCATACCCGTTTTCGTATCGTTAACCCACCACGCGCTGCCGTATTGGATTTTGCCGCGGGCACCGCCGCCCTGGAAATTGCCTATCATGGTGGCGATGATGTCGTCGTGGGCAGGGTTAAGCGAATATAAAATTGACTTTGCAAGCTTGCCCTCCTGCGCCAGCGTGTCCAGCAGGCGTGCAAGGGGCTTTGCAAGCTGCCCATCACTAATAGAATCGTACCCTTTATCGGCACCCAGCACATCAAACATCAATGTGTTGTTGTTGCGCAGAGCGTTCATGTGATATTGCACAGCCCAGCCTTTGTCAGCGTACATCACGCCCAAATCTACCATCAGAGCCGTGCGATACTTGTCAATTTCTTCTTGGGTCAGGGGTTTGCCGCTGATGGCTTTGTTAAAGATAACGTCAATTTCAAAGGCGGAATATTCCTCAAAAACCACATCATCCATGCCTATGTCAGACATGCGGCATCCCATTTCGTGGAAAAAGTCCACACGGTTTTGCATGGCGTCCATTAAGTCGCCATAATTTTCAATTTCCACGTCGGATATTGCGGAAAGTTTTTCAAGATATGGTACAAAATTAGGACTGTCTATGTTGTACAGGTGGCCGGGGCGCAGGGTTGGTAGCACTTTTGTGACAAGGCCAGAGGCTTTTATGGCTGCGTGATGCTCTAGGGTATCGGCGGGGTCGTCGGTGGTGCCTATCATCTCCACTTTAAACTGCTCTAAAATGTTATGCACACAAAAGTTCTCAGCCGCAATTTTCGCGTTGCAAATGTCCCACACTTCCTTTGCAGTTTTGACGGAAAGCAGGCCGTTATAGCCAAAATATCGTCTAAGCTCCAGATGGGTCCAGTGGTACAGCGGGTTTCCGATGCAATCCTCAATGGTTTCGGCCCATTTTTCAAATTTTTCCCAATCTGTAGCGTCACCTGTGATAAAACGCTCTTCCACGCCATTTGCCCGCATCAGACGCCATTTATAATGGTCTCCGTAAAGCCAAATTTCGGTTATGTTTTCAAAACGCTTGTTTTCTGCAATTTCGCGGGGCTCTAGATGGCAGTGATAGTCTACAATGGGCAAGTCCTTTACCTCATTGTACAGCGCAACCGCAAGCTCGCTTTGTAATAAAAAATCGTCGCCCAAAAATTCCTTCATGATATTTGTCCCCCTGTTTTAATCATCTAATTAGTCCGCCGTTTTGTATATGTGAACCACTGTTCTGGTTAATTCCAAAATATTCTTCCAGCACTTGACGCAGGACGTGGCCCGCACTGGCCCGCAGATATGGCGTGTCACCAAAAGGCATCATTACATACACCGCAATTTGTGGGTCGTCGAAAGGCGCAAAGCCGCCGTAGGTGGAATGGCTGATGGCCAGGCCCGTTTCCGCCGTGCCGGATTTTACAGCAATATCCATGGGAAAGCCGGCAAAGATGCCGCGGCCCGTGCCTCTCGAGCTTGTTATCACTTCGCGCATACCTCTGTGTACAGCTTCCATATGGGTGGGGTCTACATTCATTTGATATTCTACCACAGGCGTAAAGGCGGTAATTTGCCCATCCGCACTTTCACGATGGCCCAGCAAATGCATTTGATAGCGGGTGCCGCCGGTTGCCAAAACAGCCATATATTTGGCCATGGAAGCCGAGGTATAGTTGTTAAGACCTTGGCCAATGGACACATTGCTGGTGTCACCGCCAACCCACGCGCCTTGCATCAGTGCGGCCTTGTACGCAGGGCTTGCTATGCGCGGCACGCCTGACACTCCTGCTGTCACTGCTGGGCGCTCCCAAATTTCAACACCCGTCGGCGAGCCAAGGCCAACGGCCATCATATAGTGGTTTAGCGTTTCAATGCCTTCAATCATGCGGCCGTCGCGGTGGTTGCCCATCTCAAAGGCCACCCGGGCGAAAAAGTAGTTGCTGGACACCGCAATGGCGTCCGCCACATTTATGCGGCCAAAGCTTGATGAAGACCAGCTTCGCAAATAAGGCGTGCCGGCGTCTCTGAAGACTATGCCGTCAAGGATTCTGTCAGTTGTGTTAATTATGCCTTGGTCTAGCGCCGCCAAAGCAGTTATCATCTTAAATGTAGACCCCGGCGCATCAGCCTCTTCAAAGGCGCGGTTAAATTGCGGCTTTGTAGGGTCGTTGTTAATTTGGCGGAAATAGTCTATGTCAAAAGTGTGGCCTAAAAGGTTGTTGGCATCAAATGTGGGGTAGTTTACCGCCGCCAAAACAGCCCCCGTGCGCACATCCGTTACAACCACAGAGCCTGTGCTGGGATGCAGGGGTATGCTTACCATTTGCGGCGTAATTTCCCTTGCATCTATCCTTGTGGCCAAAAAGGCGGCGGGGGTGATGCGACCAGAGGCCAATCTGCCTGCGTAATATTCGTCAATTGTGATGAGGCCTTGCTCTGCCATGACGTTAATCACCGTTAACATAGTAAGATGGCCGCTTAATATATTTTCACCGATGAAAATGGCTATTTGTTCATTGTCTTCGTCGATATTATTTCGTACAAAGTTGCCGATAATGTATTGCGCGGGCTGGCTTTCGTCAGCCTCCATGATGGCAGCGGCATCAATGCGGCCATAGCGCACCATAGAATCCAGCATTTCTCTGCCAAAAGAAGTGGGGTTTGCCATAAGACGATTGCGCAATATAGTTGAAAGATTGTCTTCCAATATATAGTAGATATTTCTTTGCAAAATGGCGTCGATGGTAAGATGAATATTGTCGCCTGGCACAGGCGGCGTTTCTTCCGTCACCCTTACACGACGAAAAGAGCTGTCCACCTCAAAAGTAACTTCCCCGCGCTGGCCGCGTAGATAGTATTCAAAAGCGCGCTCTATGCCAGCTATCCCAAAAAGGTCTGTTGGGGCATAGCCCAGATGTTGGTTTGCTATCAAATCCCCTTCGCGTATGCGGGTGATGTAGCCCACGATATTTGTTGTATATTTGCCCATGGGATAGTAACGAAGATAGTCAAAAGCTACGTAAATGCCGGGCATACGGCGGTTGTGCTCTTCAAGTGCCGCCACGGTTTGTGCTTCAATGCCGGTTGCAAGTGGTATTTGATGCAGGTTAAAGCGTTGCAGATAATGTGCCGTGCGCATGACCAATAACGTGTGCGCGTCTTGCGGATTCATGCTTTCCGGTATATCAAACAGTTCCATTAATATGACATAGGCCGCCTCAGCGTCAATACCCGCGTCGATAATTTCTGCGTTAACGCCCAAATCCCGCATCCAACGACGCTGGGTGGGTTCCGAGGCAGTAAATCTGCGCGGCGTAGCCTCTGTTATTAAAAATTCAGAATCTATATTAATTTCTTCACCATGAAGATGCATAATTTCAATGAAAAAGCGAAAGGCTGCGCAGGGGTCTGTTTGCTCTACGGATGGATCCAGCATTACAGTAAACACAGGAAAGTTTATGGCCAATGGCCTGCCGTGGGCATCAAAAATCTCGCCGCGGGGGGCGTTTATTTGCATTGCTCTTGGCCAGGTTTGCTCTTGATGCACCGGCACATGGCCGCGAACAATTTGCAAGTCAAACAATGTTCCAACCAGCATCACAAACACCAAAACAAATGCCACGGACATCAAAAACAGTCTATCCGTGAAAAACCTTGCTATTACACCTATTTTTTCTTTAAAGTCAATCATTTTTTCATAAAGCCCCTTTTCTTTTCTTCTCGCGTCTCCAGCGCGCGATTTATGCCGTAAATCGCCCTGTAAATGAAGACACATATAACAAGGTTATACACTGTAACGGGCAGTATTATCTGGCCCAGATAGCGCACAAAGTCGGTGCGCCCCATTAGCAGGAAATTAAGCACATAAAACATAAATTCGTAAGCCAGGCTGGCTATGCCCACTAAAATTATGGGTGCTATGTAATTTTCTTTAAAAAAGTCCCTAAAGGGCTTGCCCGCGAAATAGCCCGTAAACATCAAAAGCAGCGCGGACACGCCTATCACCCTGCCAAAAAAGATGTCGGCCAAAAAGCCGGCACAAAAGCCCAAAATTGCGCCTTCCACATCACCGCGCAGCATGGCATATGTCACCACTATAATAAGGGCGGTGTTGGGTATTGTATAAAACAGGCTGAAATGGCTTAGCAGCGTGCTTTGAAATATGAAGTTTAAAAATACTATGGTTGTTATTACGGCTATTCGCAAAATGTGCTCCTAATCAATGCTTATCAATTCATGGGTAAAAAGTTCTGTTATAACCAGCACGGTGGTGGGGCTCGTAAAGTCTACACTTGGCTCTATGATGGCGCTGCGCATACCGCTGGCCAGCTGGTTTATCTCCACAACATA
>WQVI01000005.1 GCA_009781625.1 Defluviitaleaceae bacterium
CCAAAATTGCATTAAGGACAACGATGGCAAGAATTACCAAAGGCTCTGCAAAACTTTCCTCACCATGCATTCTGCCCGCAAAAAAGCTTAGGCCCGCAGCAAACAGAAGAACGATAACCATAAAGTCCTTAAACTGCATGAAAAAGCGGACAATAAGCGGTGCGCCGCGCTTGCCCTCTATCACATTGCGCCCATGCTCTTGCATACGCGCCAAAGCTTGCTCTTTACGCAATCCCTTGCCCTTGTCCACCTTGTGCCTTGTCAGCGCAAATTCCGCTGCTTTGTTGTGCCAGTTCATAAAATCGCCCCTTTGTGTTTTGGTGTGTAATACTGATTAGGAAATGCCGACTAAAGTCGGCTAAAGATTGCGACTAAACTCGCCATCACTTTGGTTCTACCACAAGCCTATTTCCGCTAAAGAAAGCACGCCCTGACCGAAACCTTTAGCCGCCCCCGGTTTTGCGCAGTTTTCGCCAAAACTTTAGAACTGACGAAACAACCCAAGCTATGTTATGTATAGCAATTTAACTTGATTTGCTATACTACGACCGAGTTTAGTCGGAATATTTAGTCGGCTTTAGCCGACACCCCCGATTTACTTCCTAAACGACATCATCTCCCGGATGTCTTTTATAGTGATAGTGCCCAAGAGCACGATAAATACAGCATAAAGCCCCATCAATAGGGCCAGTGAAAACACCACACCCAGCATCTCCCCAAGGTTTGCAAAATATCGGTTGTGCAAGAAATTTATCACAAGTCCTGCTGCTGTTGCCGCCAGCGCAGGCTTTGCAAACCAGCGCATCATCTGCGGCGCAACATCCGTCACTTTCCTAATACGCACGATGTCAAAAACTGTAATGATGATAAGTCCCGCCAACCAGCCTACCAAAAAGGCCCAAACCCCATATATGGGTACTAAAAAGAAAGTAAAGGCTATGTTGATAAGCGATGCCAGCAAACTGTTGCGAAAGATGAAAACCTGCTCGCCAAGGCCATTCAACACCCCCGAAAGCGTAATATTAAGATACCAAAACGGGCACATCAGGCCAAGCACCAGCAAGAACATCCCAAGGTCTTGATTATACACGATGTTGCCAATTTCATAAGGAAAAACCACGAAGATAAGGCCTGCGCCAAAGGCGATGATACTGGTAAACACTATGGACTTCGATATGGTGGAATTTACCCGCCGAAACTGTCCCATGGCCACTGCTTCCGATATGGAAGGCACCAGCGAAATTGACAATGCCGTCAAAATGGCCGACGGAAAGAAGATAAGCGGCATGGCCATGCCCGTTATCTTGCCGAAAACCGCCATTGCCTCTTCCGCGCTATAGCCCCAAAGCTGCAACCGCTGGGGTATCAGCACATTTTCCACCGTGGATAAAAACGACGATGATATACGGTTTAGCGTCAGCGGCGTTGCCATGGCCATTATTGCAAACAAAGCCTGATTTTGTGTCATCAGCGGCACTTTCTTGGGCATTCCGCGCCTATACCGCCTGTAGGCCACATAAACATATGCAAAGGACAACGCCTCGCCCGCCGCAATGCCGATAACCGCCGCCGCCGAGGCATATTCCAGCCCTCGGGGTATAAATGTCCCTGCCAGCATCAAAATTATCGTCATGCGCGCCAGCTGCTCTATCACTTGGCTTGCTGCCGGTATCGCCGCCTTCTGCAACCCCAGAAAATAGCCCCGTATACAAGACCCCGCCGCCATAAACACTATGGCCGCCGATAAAATGCGCAATGACAGCGTAAGCCGCCCATCATTTAAGATGCTAACGGCAATTAGCTCGGCTGAAAAAAACAAAACCACTGTTAGCAGGGCCGCAATCCCGGATGTAATCAGCAATGACTGGCGCAGCAAACGGCGCATATTGCCATATTCGCCTTTAGCTTGCTCTGCCGCCACAAGGCGCGACAGCGTCGTTGTTATACCGCTGCATGATATCGCCCACGCAAGAGAATATATCAGCATTATCAGCTGATACATACCCATGCCTTCCGGCCCAATGGCCCCTGCCATAAAAATGCGATAGGCAAAGCCTATCAGCCGTGTTATGACATTAGCTATCGTCAGCGTCAGCGCGCCTGTTATCAATGCTCTCTTAGAAATGGCCATGAAATTCCCCCTGCAAAATTCTATGTAAACAAGCCATGTTATATTACATGCAAAATGTTTGGCAAATTTGACATGGGTCGCCATTATAGCTATTTGCTCATATCATCCAATTGCTGTTATGGCTATATATGTCGAAATATGCCGAGATGAAATTATTGCGGAAAATGCCAATTTGTGCTATACTCCCAAAGATATTGTTATATTTATTGCATTGCAACAAACGGAAAGGAGGTGCAACATGTTATCTTTGTTCTTTGGCATTGCTTCATGCTACTGTAACCTTTGGATTATTAGACCGCGAAATTGGGGAAACTGTGGCTAAAAAATCTTTGAAATGATATTGTTAATAATTGTGGACTAATAAGGGAGGCAGATATCTATTGCAAAAGTACCAAATACTGAATGAAATGTTTGCTATGGGGGGAAATCAAGATATAGAGAAAAGTAATATAGTGAAGGGCAAAATGCTGTATTATCTTGAAGTTAACGGCAGCGATCCTCAAGTTGAAGATGGCATACGAGTGCTTGACGCATTTTCGGCGGAATTCCATCGTAGTGGCTTAGAAGTAAGTAGCGAGATATCTGCCCCGATATTTGATAGACTATCTGCTACAGAAGAATGGGATTTTTATGACATAAGGCTCCTTACGGCTGTTGTGGGCTATAACGAATCATATGAAAAAACATATGAATTTGCAGAGAAGGCCTTAAAGAAACTAGAAAAGCATTCTAATGAAGAGCGATATGCAATCATAAAACTATCTATTCATATGAATGTAGTAAATCGTCTGTTGAGGGCAAAGTATTATGATGTGGATAATCTGACCCCAACTAATGAATTGGAAGAATGGTTTTCTCAATATGCCACAGCTACCATGGCTATATGCGACGATGGTGGCTTCTCTATACACAAAGGGGCTTTGATGGTAAGAAGCGGCCTTTTCCATCAAGATGATAAATCTGTGGAAAAGGGACTAAAGCTTCTGGAAAAAATTGGTGCTGATGAAGTGTATCGCATGATGGAGAATGACATATCAGAATATAATTTCCTAATTGGCCTTAAAATGAGCAAAAGGCAGTTTAACAGAATAATTGGCTCAAACATAAGGAAAAAGCGCATTGAATTTGGCTTAACCATGGAAGTGTTATCGAAGTCCATGGAGCTTTCCAACGCGGCTTTAGGTTTTATGGAGCGCGGCGAAAGAGGTACAACCAGCTTCAATTTATATAAGCTGGCCGATATCTTTGGCGTACCTATGGAATATTTTTATGCCGGCGTCAATGAAACCACTTCTTTGCCCAGCCAAAGAGAGATTAGATTTAAAAAACTAGATGGCTTCACCAAGCATCTTACGGATAGCGAGCTGGATTTCTTGATACAAATGGCGAAAAGGTTGCCAAAAGCAAGAGAAACAAAATCTTAACAAGACAATATGTGAAGGGGCGCCGTTGGTGCCTCTTTTTGTGTTGCTTTTTAACCAAAAATGCTGTATAATGCATCGTGGAGGTTTTTGTATGTTTGTTGATAAGGTGAAAATAAAGATATCAGGCGGCAAAGGCGGGGATGGCCACGTGTCCTTTTTGCGGGCGAAGTATGTGCCCGCCGGCGGGCCTGACGGCGGCGACGGCGGCAAAGGCGGCGACATTATTTTTCGCGTGGATGAAAACATGGCTACTTTGCTGGACTTTCGTTACAAGCGCAACTATGCCGCCCAGGCCGGTGAAAATGGCAGCAAGCGAAATTGCAGCGGGAAGGCCGCGCCGGATGTTATAATTGACGTGCCCCGCGGCACCATCATACGCGAGGCCGAAAGCGGCCAAATTATGGCGGATTTAACGGAAAACGGCGAAGAAAGAATTTTGATAAAAGGCGGCAAAGGCGGCAAAGGCAACCAACATTTTGCGACAAGCCGACGCCAGGCCCCAAGATATGCGGAAAGGGGCCGCGATTCTAAATCCTATGAAGTTATCTTAGAGCTTAAAACCCTGGCGGATGTGGGCATCATCGGCCTGCCAAATGTGGGAAAGTCTACCCTTTTGTCCATGGTAACAAATGCCAATCCAAAAATTGCTAATTATCATTTTACGACGCTTTCGCCTAACTTGGGCGTTTTGCGCAGCAGGCACGGCGAGGACATTGTGCTGGCGGACATCCCCGGCCTTGTGGAAGGTGCCAGCCGCGGCGTAGGCCTTGGGCATGATTTTTTGCGGCATGTAGAGCGCACAAAGGTGCTTATCCACGTGGTGGATGCAAGCGGCCTGGAAAACGACCCTCTTGTCGCCATTGAGCAAATCAACCAAGAGCTGGCGGACTACAGCGAAAAGTTGGCCACGCGCCCGCAAGTTATAGCGGCAAACAAGATGGACATACCCGAAGCACAGGAAAATTTGCAGCAGATTATTGACGCTTTTGAGCCGAAAGGCGTAAATGTTTTTGCTATTTCAGCCGCCGGCAACCAAGGCTTGGACGATTTAATGGCCGCTGCCCATAAATTGGTAAAAGAATCCCCCGAAGACATTACTTTTGATGAAGACTTTGTGGAATTTAAAGAAGAAGAGGCTCGCAACGCGCCGTTTACCGTCACTTTGGTGGACGAGGGCTATTATCTTGTGGAAGGCATTGGCGTGGAAAAAATGGTTGGCTACACCGATGTGGGCACTGAAAAGGGCAACGCTTTCTTCCAGCGATATCTCAAAGAGAGGGGCATCATTGCAGAGCTTGAGAATTGCGGCATACAAGAGGGCGACACGGTAAGAATTTATGATATGGAGTTTGAGTACTTCAAATAGAAGGGCTGGTTAAGGTATGTTAAGTAGCAAGGAAAGGGCGACATTGCGGGCCATGGCAAACAAAATGCCTGCCATATTTCGGCTGGGCAAGGACGGCATAACACAAGATTTTTTGGCCGCCATACGTGATGCCCTAGAGGCCAGAGAGCTTATAAAAATTGACATTTTAAACAATTGTGAGATAGATGTACGGGATGCGGCGGAAGAGATAGCCCGCCGTACTAATGCGCAGGTTGTGCAAACCATAGGCAAGAGATTTGTGCTTTACAGAAAGTCCTACACCAAAAAAGAAGGAATTTTATAGCAAGAGCGCGCCACCCAATTTCTGGGTGGTATTTTTATGCAAAAAAATACTTGACATGCAAATTGTATTACTGTATTATATAAGTAATACAGAATTGCGAAAGGAGCAGCCATGAGCAACAACTTTGACAACAAACGCCCAATTTATCAGCAAATTATAGATCGCATCCTGACATCCATCGCCAAAGGCGAGATGGCTCCGGGCGAAAAAGTGGCCAGCGTGCGCGTGATGGCGCTGTATTACGGCGTAAACCCCAACACTATACAAAAATCCCTAGCGAAGCTGGAAGAAATGGGATATCTGCGGGCAGAACGCACTTCGGGCCGCTATGTTACCAGCGACGCAGCAACCATTGCTGCTTTAAAAACACGCATACCCGACACAATTATTGGCGATTTTGTGGCGGAAATGATAGGTCTTGGAATCGCGAAACCTGAAATCCCACACCATGTAAAAGAATATATCGAGAGGGTGGATAAAGATGGAAAAGATATTGCAAATTAGCAATTTAACGAAGAGTTACGGCAAAACACAGGCAGTTAGGGACATTACATTTGACGTGAAGAAGGGCAGTATTGTTGGATTACTGGGCCCCAATGGCAGCGGCAAAACCACCATTATCAAAACCATCATGGGCCTGCTTTCCGACTACGGCGGCAATGTATCCATAAAGGGCGAAGCCCCGGGGCCTATCGCCAATAGCCGCATATCCTATCTTCCGGACGTAGCCCACATACCCACATGGTTTAAAGTAAGCCGCGCCATTGCTTTCTTTGCAGATTTTTACGAAGACTTTGACGCCGTCCGGGCAGAGGCCATGCTCGCTGCTATGAAAATCCCTTTGGACAAAAAAATAAAATCCCTTTCCCGCGGTATGCAGGAAAAGGTGCAGCTATCGCTGGTGATGAGCCGCCGGGCGGACCTTTATGTTCTGGACGAACCCATCGGTGCAGTAGACCCCGCCAGCCGCGAATTTATCATAGACACAATTTTAAAGAACTTCGACGGCGAAGGAGCAATTTTGCTGTCAACCCACATTGTTGCTGATATAGAGCCCATTTTGGACGTGGCCATCTTCCTGCGCGAAGGTGAAATTATTTTGCATGACGATGTGGACAAAATTCGCGAGGAGAAGGCCACTTCTCTTGACCAACTTTTCCGCGAGGTGTTTAAAAATGTTGTTTAAGCTGATGAAATACGACTTTGTATATAGTGCGAGGCTGTTTTTCGCCTTGGGCACAATTGCAATAGCCCTCGCGTTTATTTTGGGCGGCGTTGACGGCCTGTATCAAGGATATCGCATAATGTTTGCGGGTCAAGAGCAAAGCATCATCTTCACGCCAAATTCAACCTTTATGCAGATGCTAAGCATTGTCCTCATCCCCGTTGGTGTGGCCGCAATTATCCACATTGCGCAGTTTTACCACAAAAGCATGTTTGGCAAAGCGGGCCATCTGGCCATGACAATGCCCGTCAGCCGCGGCACCGTGCTATTATCCAAGATAACCGTGTCCTTTGCATGGGTTTTATACGTAATAGCCGTGGCAATGGCCATGGTGGCCGTCACCCATATCATATCACCTTACCTAAGCCTCACCCTTTTCTTCACATTTATTGACATTGGGACAATTGCATTCATCGTCCACACTGCAATCGTAGCTCTGGCCGCCATCCCCCTGCTGTTTTTCTGCATAACCCTGTCAAACTCCGTATTTATCGGCGTGCGGCTAAATGGCATAATAGCGGGCTTTATCGGATTCTTGTATGCAGGGATTTACGCTTATCTTGCGGACAGGTTGACAATGAGGTTTACACCGGCAATTGATGCGATGATTATGAATCCCGGAACTATATGGGAGCAGCATACGATAGTTCGCGTACCGCTGATGGGTTTGCAATATGGACGCATTGTCATCGGTCAACGCCCCTGGGGCGGCCATGATGTGTATATCGATATTTTTTTCATAGCCCTCACGCTGGCCATAGCCGCCATAGCCGCGGCCGCCACCCATAGCCTGCTGAAAAAGCGCGTATCCCTACAATAGGAGGTTAAAATGTTACTAAAATTAATGAAGCACGACATTGCATACAGCGCGAAGATATTTTTCGCTTTGGGCGCAATTGCAGTGGCGATAGCCCTAATATACGGCACGGCGGTAAATATACAACATGCCACATATCAACAGCAAGTTGTGATGGCTTATCAGTCGCCGGCAAATCCGTTTCGTTTGTTTAACTTTGTCTTCATGTTCTCCAATATACTGCTGATACCGGTTGGCATGGCCGCCATCATCCACATTGCGCAATTTTACCGTAAAAGCATGTTTGGCCGCGTGGGGCACCTCACAATGACAACGCCCGTCAGTCGCAACACCCTGCTAACATCAAAAATAGCCGTGTCCTTTACGTGGTTTGTTTACACCATCGGCCTGGTGGTTGTCATGGTAATCATCTTTAGCCTATTGTCACCGTATCGACCTTGGGGACTGGCTCAGCTAATCCGCCAAATTTTTAGCGCAGATATGGTGGTTCTTGGCGTAAACATTGCCGCCATAGGCTTTGCCGCCATTGCCCTGTTGTTTTTCTGTGTCACGCTTTCGCATTCCATTATAGCAGGCAAGCGCGTTAATGGTTTTTTGGCTGGCTTTATTGGCCTCTTGTATGCCTGGCTGTATGTTTGGATAATGGATATGCTGTCAAGAAGATTTATGGGAGATATAGTGACCGTGATAACCAAACCCGACGGAACCTTTTGGGGCAACCACACAAGCCATAATGTACAACTAACAGGCTTGCAATACGGCCGCATTGTCATCAGGCAGATGACGTGGGAATGGATAGCCGATACGCCCGGGCCTATGTTTCGAGAAGCATTTATCGACATATATTTCATCGCCCTTACCCTTACAGCCGCCGCTATAGCCATCGCCGCCACGCGTTACCTGTTGAAAAGACGCATATCCTTACAATAGGAGGTAAACAAAATGTTGCTAAAATTAATGAAAAACGATTTTATGTACAGCACGAAGCTATTTTTCCAATTGGGCGCAATTGCCATTGCCATAGCTTCCTTAATAGTCATCCAAGCTTCTGTGAATTATCAACGAATTATGATGCAGCATTATCAGCCTGCGGGGATGTTTGACATAGCTTTCTTGTTGACATTGCTGCTGATACCTGTTGGCATGGCTGCCATCATCCTCATCGGACAATTTTACCGCAAAAGCATGTTTGGCCGCGTTGGCCACTTTACAATGACCACACCCATCAGCCGAAACGCACTGCTAACATCCAAAATAGCCGTGTCGTTTGTATGGTTTATCTATACTATCGCCGTGGCATTTATCACGGTAACCATCCTTGAGCATGTGCTACCATTTAGACCTTTTGATTTAAGCCAAGGAATTCACGGAATGTTTATCACACAAACAATAGTTATGGGCGTATATTTCGTTCCCGTAGGCTTTGCTGTCATCGCCCTGCTGTTTTTCTGCATCACATTGTCACATTCAATTTTTGCCGGCAAACGCGTCAATGGCTTTTTGGCGGGCTTCACTGGCTTATTGTATGGCGGGCTGTACGCTTGGCTGGCAAGCATACTGCTGGGAAGATCTAGGGCGGATATAGAAATTGTAATACCCAGTGCCGACGGAAGATTTACTTTGGGCAGATACACAAATGTTGATGCGCCGCTAACGGGCCTACAATATGGCCGCATTGTCATCAGGGAAGCATCTTGGGAATTGCAGAATAATATGCTCGTAAATTTTCAACCTAATGAAGTATTTATCGATATCTTTTTCATCGCCTTCACCCTTGCCGCCGCTGCCATCGCCATCGCCGGCACACGCCATCTCCTAAAAAAGAGGGTATCTATTTCGTAGATATGCACTTTGCAACAAAAAATATACGCTTTGCATCAGGCTTTGGGGCCTCGAAAGAAAGCTCGCCATATTCCGCCAAAAATTCCAAATTTGCGTGGGATAGGGCGGCTTTTATTTCGCTGGTACTATAGGCCCTTTGGAAGTGAACCTCTTCAAAGCGGCAATAATGCCTGCCATCACGTTTTGCAAAAAACGTGATGGCATATTCGTTTAACCTCTCGTCGACATCGTAAAAATTATCCCAAATATAGGCGGCATCATCATCCGCGTGGGCAAAGGCGTTGTCCGCCAAAATATTTTCGTATTTATATTCCGTATTAATATCAAAAATGAATAATCCGCCGGGATTTAGATAGTTTTCAACATGACGGAAAACTGCCTCAAGGTCGGTGGGGTCTGCAAGGTAATTTATACTGTCGCAGGCGCAAATTATGGCATCCACCGTGCCATAAAGCTCAAAATTGCGCATATCTTGCTGTAAAAATAGTATGCCGGCATCCTTTTGCCGCGCTACGGACAACATTTCCGCGGAAATATCCACCCCAATCATATCATAACCCTTTTTGGCTAAAATGCGGGTAAGGCTGCCTGTGCCGCAAGCCAAATCCAGCACCAGTTTGGGCGCGGCACCTTGTGCCTCCCAAATTTCTTCTATGTACCGCGCCCAATCCTCATAGGGCGCGTCAATAAATTTGTCATAAATCTGTGCAAAGCTGCCATAAATTTCCATGTCTATTCCTCTCTGTTTCGCGTAAGGTCTTTACGCTTTTTTGCCAAAAGGCCGCCTATCTTGCCACTTTCTCTGGCTGTAAGAGATTTCCATCCCCCTTGCTCTATTTTGTCCGCAAGGCCCAATTCTGCTGCAATTTCGTATTTCATCGCATTATTATCTTTCATGGTATACCTCCGTATTTAAAATGTCAATACAAAAATTTTGCCCCAATTTTGTAAATTTACGCCTGCAAACTTTCATTGACAATGGACGGTGATAGGTATAAAATAGAAATATAGCAAACGATACCTTCAAAGGGGGTGCCAAAAATTTGAAAAAAGTTAACTTGGCCATCGTAGGTGCCACGGGTATGGTCGGCACGAAATTTGTCGAGATATTGCAGCAGCGCAACTTCCCCGTGGAAAATATTTACTTCTTTTCTTCGGGCCGCTCTGCGGGTACCGAAATAGAATTTTGCGGCAAAAAATACTTAACGGAAGAACTTACGGAAAAATCTTTTGATAAGCCTATCGACATCGCCCTGTTTTCTGCCGGTGGTGCTATTTCAGGTCATTACGCCCCAATTTTAGCTGCCCGGGGTGGCATAGCCATCGACAATTCCTCGCGCTTTCGCATGGATCCTAATGTGCCCCTTGTTGTGCCCGAGGTAAACCCCGAGGCTGCGGCTGCCCATAAAGGCATCATCGCAAATCCCAATTGTTCTACAATACAGGCGGTTGTAGCTTTGGCACCGCTGCACAAAGCTTTCGGCATCACCCGCATAATTTACAATACATACCAGGCAGTTTCGGGTGCCGGAATGGCAGGTGTAACAGATTTGCAAGGCGGCCTGGCGGGCGAGGCACCCAAGAAATTTCCGCATCCAATTACGGATAATGTCATCCCACAGGTGGATGTCTTTACAGAAAATGGGTATACCGGCGAAGAAATGAAAATGATAAACGAAACCCGCAAAATCTTTGAAGCACCCCAGCTTAAAATCACCGCAACATGCGTGCGGGTGCCTGTTTTCAACGGCCATAGCGAAAGCATAAATGTTGAATTTGAAAATATATTTGAGATAGGGGAGATTGAAAAAATTCTGGAAAAGGCACCGGGAGTTGTGCTGCAAAAAAACGAGTCATACCCAATGGCAATTACTGCCAACGACACTGATGACGTCTACGTTGGCCGTATAAGGCGCGATGAGGGCGCAAACGCTATAAATATGTGGGTTGTGGCGGACAATTTACGCAAAGGTGCGGCTACAAACGCGGTGCAAATTGCAGAACTGCTTTTAACACCATAATTTCATCAAGGGGGAAAGACTATGCCTATTTTTACAGGGGTTGGCACGGCTATCATCACGCCGTTTAACGAGAAAAATGAAGTTGACTGGAATGTGTATTCAGATTTAATAGAATTTCAAATTGCAAACGGTGCAGACGCCATTATCGTCTGTGGCACCACCGGCGAGGCAGCTACGTTGACATATGACGAACGTGCCGAATCTGTGCGCTTTGTTGTGCAGCAGGTGGCGGGCCGCGTGCCTGTTATATCAGGCGGCGGCAGCAATTCTACGGAAAACAGCATACGCCTGTGTTTGGACGGCCAAAATGTAGGGGCCGATGGGCTTTTGTGCGTAACGCCATATTACAACAAAACCACGCAAAAGGGCCTTGTGCGCCACTTTACCGCCATTGCCAACGCTGTGGATTTGCCCATAATCCTTTACAATGTGCCCGGCCGCACAGGCCTTAACATGGAAGCCGAAACAGTGTATGAGCTATCCAAAGTGAAAAACATCGTGGGCATAAAGGAAGCCAGCCACGATTTGGGGCAAGTAACAAAAATTGCATCCCTTTGCGGCGACAACTTCGACCTTTACGCAGGCAATGACAATGAGGTGCTAATGGTGATGACGTTGGGCGGCAAAGGCTGCATTTCAACCTCGGGCAATGTCATCCCGCAAAACCTGCACAATTTGGTTGTGAAATTTTTGGATGGGGATATTGCGGCGGCGCGCAAGCTTCAGCTGGACGCCATACCCCTCATCGAAGCTATGTTTTGCGAAGTTAATCCTATGCCGGTGAAATACGCCCTAAACCTTATGGGCTACGCCGTCGGCATATGCAGGCTTCCCCTGACAACCCTTGAGGAAGAAAGCGTTGAAAAAATAAAGAGAGCAATGGTAAATTATGGTCTTATCTAGCGTTAATTATCCAAATATATTGTTGTTTATACAACGAGATGAAGCCATAACGGCTGAGGATATTGACGGCTTAATTATAGAAATTAATAAAAATAGAGATGTAATCAAAAATCTCTTGATGGCGAAAAATAAGCTTATGCGGGATATTGACGGCATGATGCGCCAAAGGGCGAAAGGGTGCTATCTGTTTTCGCCCTGTCAAATATTGGACTATAGAGAATTTTCAGAATTTTATGACGCTGAAATTGTTGTTCTATCCTCATATATGTCGCGCCTTACGGAAAAAATGGGTCAAAGCCGTCTTAGGCAAGAGATTTTAAAGCCATGGACAGAGCTTGCTGCCATCCATAAAAGGCTTATGAATATTATCACCCTGCAAGAAAGGGCCATCGCCGTGCTGCAAGGCATGGTGAGGATGGCAGGGCAGACGATAAATACGCTTATATCTAAATAAATAAAAGGGCCTCCGGATGAGGCCCTTTGTCTATTCTAATTTTTCGCGGATATGCAGCACCAACCTGGCAAGCACTTGTCTCTCCTCAATTGATAAATCACCCAAAACCTGGGCCATATAGCTTTCGGCTATTGGCGCCAAGCAGGCATACAGCATTTGGCCCTCGTCACTTAAAAACACATTGCGGCTACGGGCATCTTCGCCTTTTTGGCGATAAATAAGGCCTTTGCTTTCCATCCCCTTTAATATGCGCGCCAAATTAGACTCGTTTTTGCAACAAATTTGCGCTATGTGTTTCTGAGAAATCCCTTTTTTTCCCATAAGCGCGCCCATAACAACAAATTGGTCTATTGTCGCGTCAAAGCCCTCTTTTTGAAACAATGCTGTCAAATTTTGTTTGGCTTGAAACGCCGTGTTAACAAACAAAAAGCCCAGCGAAGAATGTAAATCAAATCGTTCTATGGGGAATCCCTCTTTCTTCCCAGTGCTGCAACACACCTTGATACGCCTCGCCCTTTTTGCGGACAAAAGGCTTTATACCAAAGTTTAACACAAAAAAGTTGATAATTCCACATAAAAATGACGACTTGTTGTTTTTTATTGAGCTATGCAACCTAGCGGCCTTGCTGGCTATTTGCGGTCCTGCCTTTGGATTCGAGCCAAAGGGCGTCTTGATAATCAACTTATCCACAGTCTTTGCGCCTGAGAAAACAAAAAGTGATTTCAAAGTTTTGTAAGCAAGACTGCCGCCGTAATTTTCATAAGTGACAACGCCGATGGTGTGCTTGCCTTTTAGCAGCTGCTCGAATACAAAATGGCCTCTGTCGATAAACGCTTTAAGCTGACCCGATACATCGCTTACATAACAGGGCGTGCCGATGATAAGCCCGTCTGCCTCTGATATGGTTTTCGACAGCATCTTGGCGTCATCATCCAAAAAGCACTGGCCCGTTTTGTAGCAGCCACAGCAACCCTTGCAAAAAGTCATCTCCAGATCAGACAAATGAAACATAGTCGCGTCTGCACCTTTGCTCGCTAATTGACCCGCAAATTCATTCAACACCTTAGCCGTGGCCCCATTTTTCCTAGGGCTACCATTAATTATCACTATCTTCAAAATAATTCCCCCTATAATATACTTGATATATCAAGTATATTATAGGGGGACAACTTTGTCAAGAAAAATATTTGATATATCAATTAAATTATCCCTTGCAGGATAAGCACCCACAAAACGCAGGTGGCAATGATAAATAAGGCGGATATGGCGGCGATGACCCAATTGACTTTTCCGGATTTGCTATCGCTTTCTCTAGGCAACATGCGGGACGATTGCAGTGCGGCCCTCACGGGCTTATACAGCAGCAGGGTGAAAGCGGCGTTAAGGATGTTGCTGATGAGGTTAAAAGGCAAAAAGGCCGGTATCATCAGCGCAACAACTTGTTCGCGGGGCACATTCATAAAAACCGGGGTGATGATGTAATTCCACATCATCATCACGGCTGTGGCAAAGATGGTGGCCACGGTTAGGCCTATCACCGCGCCCTTGATGGTGCGGTTTTTTTTGTAAATTAAGGCCGCGGTGCAGCAAAAGGCGGTGCTTGCTATTATGTTCATTAACATGCCAATGGGGCCTGTTTGGCTAACGGTAAACATCTGCGTGACGGAAACCACCAACGCAACGATAAAAGCCGCAAAAGGGCCATAAATTAGCCCGGCAATTGCGATGATAACGTCCTTGGGGTCGTACCGCAGAAACAGCACCACGGGCACACGGACAAATGCCGCAAGGGCAAAGGCCATTGCGCTCATCATGGCAAGGGTGGTTAGTTTTCTTGTGTCAATTTGCATGGCAATCTCTCCTTTTTGCAATGGTTTTTTGCAATAAAAAAGCCCAATATGGGCGGGAAAAGGAAAAGTATGCCAAAGCAATACTTTTCAGCTTCTTCCATCCAGACTTTGCAGATTTTCTCTGCATTACTGTCGGTCTTGGAATTTCACCAAGTCATACCTAATATAGGCTCGCGGACTATACCGCCGGTCGGGAATTTAACCCTGCCCTGAAGCTTTGTATGTAATTATCACCATTATACCAATTGTTTCATCACTTGTCAAGAATCATTTTTTCTGCTACAATATTCGAGGAGGTGTGACATGGCTAGATGGATAATTAAGGAAAATGACGCTGATATAGCCTTGATGGCAAAAACATTGAAAATAAGCCCTATTTTGTGCGAAATTTTAGCAAATAGGGGAATAAGGACGAAAAACACAGCCATAAAATATCTACACCCTAATATCAGCTTTATGCACGATATTGCCGCGATGGCGGATGTGGAAAAGGCCTGCGGCATCATACGCGAAGGCATTGGGAAAGGCCAAAAGTTCTGCATTTATGGAGATTATGACGTTGATGGGGTGTCCAGCACCGTAATTTTGCACAAAACGCTGCTAAAGCTGGGCGCCGACAGCCGATATTACATACCTCATAGGGAAAAAGAGGGCTATGGCCTTAATATTGCCGCTATCGAAAAGCTTGCCGCTGAGGTGGATGTTTTAATTACGGTGGATAACGGCATTGCCGCCATGGCGGAAGTGGCCCGGGCAAAGGAATTGGGACTTGTTGTTATAATAATTGACCATCACGAGCCGCCGTATTTGGAAGAGGGCGGAGAAAGGGTAGAGCAATTGCCCCCCGCCGATGCCATCATCGACCCCAAGCGCGCAGACTGCCCATATCCCTTCAAAGAAATGAGTGCCGCGGGAATTGTATACAAATTTGCCAAATATCTCCATGAAGCCTTTGGCATGGAATTTGCCGAAGAGCCCGAATTTCTGACATTTGCCGCCATTGCCGCCTTTTGCGATGTGGTAGACCTAATTGACGAAAACCGCATAATTACGGCAAATGGCCTTGCTTTGCTGCGACAGCAAGCCTTCGGAAATATTGGCCTAAAGGCTCTTGTAAAAGCACGAAATTTGGAATATAATAAGATGGATGCTTTCGACATTGGCTTTATAATTGGGCCTTGTATCAATGCCACCGGCAGGCTGGAGTCCGCTGAAATTGCCGTTGGACTGTTTTTGTGCGAAGACGAAACCGAGGCCGATGCCCTGGCCGCGCGGCTGGTGGAGCTTAACAACGAGCGTAAAGAGCTTACCGCCAAGTTTGCGGAAGAAACCATAGCGAAGATGGCTGATGTGGAAGATAAGGTGTTGGTTGTTTACCAGCCCAATATGCATGAAAGCATTGCGGGCATTGTGGCCGGCCGCGTAAAGGACGCGCTAAACCGCCCGGCCATCGTATTTGCGAAAAGCGGCGAAATTGCCAAAGGCTCGGCGCGGTCCATAGAAGCTTACAATATCTTTGAGGAAATGCAAAAGCAAAAGGACCTTTTCATACGCTTTGGCGGCCACAAAATGGCGGCGGGCGCTAGTTTGTCAATTGAAAACATTGATGCGCTGCGCCAACGCCTCAATGAGACCTGCACCTTGATAGATGAGGACTTTGTGCCGATAATCTATATCGAAAAAGAGCTTGCCCTAGACGATATCACTTACGAACTGGCAGAATCTCTGCAAACCCTCGCTCCTTTTGGCAAGGCCAACAAGCAACCTGTTTTTGTTACACGGGAAGTCTTTACGGAAGGTGTGGAAATTATTGGACAAAGCGGCACCACGCTACGTCTTGGCTTTCGTTGTGAAAGCGGGTGGCGTCTTCGCGCTGTGGCCTTTAAAAGTGTGGAGAAATTTCAGGCTATGCTGGCAAAATCCTATAGCGAAGAGGTTTGTAAAGGCTTTGCAATGGGGCGCATACGCAATTTAGCCGTAAAAATGGATATTGCCTACCACATTGAGATAAATACATATAATGGGAATTCTAGTTTGCAACTGAGGATAGTAGATTTTGAGTTTTGACAGGTTATGCCGACTAAAGTCGGCTAAAGATTCCGACTAGGGCCTGTTCCCACTATAAGAAAATGCAGATTTGAGAGGCGATTTTTCGCCAGACAATCGTCAATAGCCGACGACTGTCGTCGTCACCGTGCCCAAGGCACGCTAGGAGAAGGCGACGCAGAATGGCGGAAATATCGACCGCAAATGTGCGTTTTCGTTAGTGGGAACAGGCCCTAACTCGGAAAGCCAGGAGAAGGCCTATGCTGATAAATGAAAAAGCAAGAACCATCGCCGATGTGAAGTATCACTTCGTTTGGTACACAAATTGAAAAATGTGTCGAAAAAGGCATTGTGATTTTGGGTGGCACCATACGTCTAAATCATGTTCATATGGTGCTGTCATGCCCGCCAAACGTCTCACACAGCCAAGCGGCGCAGCAAGGACACTAAATTTAATTTTTCCGCATCTTAACAATATATATTTTGATGATTCTATCTGGGAGAGGGGATTTTTCTGCCTGTCTTTTGGGGATGGAAAAGAGGATGAGAGGGTTGAAAAATATATTGAGGAATGTCAGAATGACGAGGATGTTTCCCGACTTTAGTCGGCATAGCACATAAAGCAACACATCAAATGTCAAAGGATGGGACGAAAATGGATTTAAAGCAAGTTATCAGAGATTTTCCCGACTTTCCCCGCACGGGCATACTGTTTCGGGACATAACCACAATTTTAAAAGACCCAGCGCATTTTAACAGCGCAATTGTGCAAATTGAAGAGCTGCTTGAGGGGATAGAATACGACCTTGTAATATCACCGGAATCTCGCGGTTTTATGTTTGGTGCGCCCATTGCCGCAAGGCAAAAGAAAGGCTTTGTACCAGCACGAAAAAAAGGCAAGCTGCCCGGTGAAGTAATTAGAAAAACCTATTTTCTGGAATACGGACTAGATGCTATAGAAATCCATAAAGACGCCATACAACCCGGCCAAAAAGTGGTTATTGTAGACGACCTTCTGGCAACCGGCGGCACGGCCAAAGGCATTTGCGATATCGTAGAAGAGCTTGGCGGGAAAGTTGTCCGCATTGCCTTTCTGATAGAGCTTTGCAGCATCCCCGGCCGTGAAATATTAAAAGATTATGATTTGCGCACGGTGATAAAATACTAGAAATACTGATAAAACAGAAAGGGGCATACGATGGATAATTTCGAAAGAAGAAGGTTTGGCGAAATAGATTTTGTGGGCGATTTGGGCATAATTGCTTTGCAAAGCTGCAAGGATTTTGGAAGTAAGCTTGACGCACATATAAAGAGGTTTCGTCGCAAGGAAGGCTTGCCTTGCCCTGACACTTTTATGATTGATGCTTCAGAAATACGTTTTTCAAACGGAGAAGGCAAAACCATCCTAAACGACACGGCCCGCGGCAAGGACATCTATCTTATTTGCGACGTTGGCAATTACAGCTGTACATACAACCTGCTAGGACACGAAAATCGTATGGGCCCTGACGAGCATTTTCAAGACATCAAACGGGCGGTTTCGGCCATAGGCGGCAAGGCGGCGCGCATAAATGTGCTTATGCCCATGCTTTATGCCTCACGCCAGGACAGAAACAAAGGCCGCGAATCTCTAGACTGCGCCCTGGGCCTACGCGAGCTTGAAAGCCTTGGCGTAAAGGACATTATCACTTTTGACGTACACAACCCATCTGTGCAAAACGCCGTACCCCTGATGTCCTTCGAAAACCTCTACGCCACCTACGAAATTGTGAAAAATTTCATTGAGGAAGAAAGCGAAATAATCTCTGACAAGGAGAATTTCCTGATAATAAGCCCCGACCTTGGCGGTATGGAGCGCGCCATCTACTACTCTACCGTTATGGAAATTGACGTGGGTATGTTTTACAAACGCCGGGATTACAGCCGTGTGGTAGACGGCCGCAACCCCATCGTCCAGCACGAATATCTGGGCCGTGACGTTGCGGGCAAAAACATCATCATCATAGACGACATGATATCCACTGGCGAATCTGTCCTTGAGATTATCCAAGACCTCAAAAAGCGCGGCGCGGCCAAAGTCTTTGTTGTCTGCACCTTCGCACTCTTCACCAAAGGCACCGCCGCATACCAGGAAATGTACGACAAAGGCCTTCTCACCAAGGTATATTCCACCAACCTCACCTATGTGCCGGAAGAAATTATCAACAAGCCATGGTTTAAACATGTGGACATGTCGCCATTTGCTGCGGAAGTTATCAACCACCTTAACATGAACCGCTCTATCGAGCCCATCTTGGACGCCACAGGCAGACTGGAAAAACATCTCATGGAGCTCTGGAAACATGACGAGCAGTTGAAATTATAACATAGGTGCGGACGGCAATCCGCCCGTTGTTTTGAGGCCAAGATCTGGATTGCTTCGGCCTTGTATTACATCATAATTCAACAATCATTGGCCTCGCAATGACAGTTGAACGTTGCGCTGCCACCGGAAGTCCACGACAGTTCAACCGTCATTGCGAGGCCAACGGCAGCTGAAAAGTCTATCCAGCTAAAGGCCGAAGCAATCCAGCTAACACCAACACCAACATCAGCATAAAGATTGTTGGACGTTGCGCTGTTGCCGGAAGTCCGTGACAGTTCAATCGTCATTGCGAGGCCGACGGCAGTAGAATTATAGTACTGCCCGAGGCCGAAGCAATCCAGCTAACGCAACACCGACACCAAGATTAATGATTATAAAATCAGCCCGACTTTGAACAGTCGGGCTGATTTGTATTCACAGAAACAAAAATGGGTCTGGGCAGTATTCATCAATCGTTGCAACTTCGGCCTCGGTGCAATATCCCTTATACGCCCAACCTTCGTCAAAGGCTTTTTGCGTCAAGATTTGCAGATGGGCATGATGAAACCAATTTCCGTTTTCATCCATGCTGCCAAATTCGGCAAATTTATCACCTTTTTTCAAGGCTGCGCCCAGAGGCGGAAGCTTGTTTGGGTTAAGATGGCCAAAAAGCATATAAAATATGCCACTTTCAGGGCGATGACATTTCAAGACGATGAAGCCGCCGTAATTACCTTCGCCTGCGTCATAGTCCTTTAGCGCAACCCCGCAGTCATAGGGCGCATACAGCTTTGTGCCGCAAGGGGCGTTGATGTCTATTCCTAAGTGATAAAATCGCCCCTGTTCAATCATTTGCGGGTAATTTCTCAAGCCATTAGCCCTATTTTCCAGATAACCGGAGATGGACCATTTCTTGCCATGCCTCTCGGTCTCCCTATCAAGCAATTCCTGTATCTCCTTTTGAGATGCATTGATAAACAAATCGAAGTACTTGCTGTCGTCTGACAGCGGAAAATACAGAGGTGCATCTTCAAAATCGTCCCCCATAATGGGCAGAAGCTTTGCGAAGTTGTCGGCAATATATTTTTCGGTCATATATTAATACCAACCGCGCAGCTTCATCACATGGGCGATGCGCTTAATTGAATACAGATAAGCGGCGGCACGCAACGACACGCCATACTCTTCTTTAACCTGATAAACAGCGTCAAAAGCCTCAATCATAGCCGCTTCTTCCTTTTGGGCAACTTCCTCGTCGCTCCAATAATAGCCATAGAGATTTTGACACCACTCGAAATACGAAACCGTTACGCCGCCTGCGTTTGCAAGGATATCAGGGATGACTGTTATACCATTTTTGTAAAGGATTTCATCCGCCTCGGGGGTAACTGGGCCATTTGCGCCCTCGCCAATAAGGCGCGCCTTAATTTTTGGTGCATTTTCAACGGTGATGGCATTTTCCAGCGCACATGGCAGAAGCACATCTGCTTCCAACGCCCAAAATTGGTCTTCCGAAATTTCGGTTGCCTTAGGATATCCTTTTAGAGAGCCACCATTTTGCTGCTTGTATGCCATGGCATCAGCAACGCAAATGCCATCGGCATTATACAACACGCCGCTGGTGGCTGTAACGGCAATTACCCTCGAGCCATATTGCTCCATAGTAAGGCCTGCGTAAAGGGCTACATTGCCAAAGCCCTGCAACAGCACCGTTGCGCCTTTAAGGTTGATATTAAGACGTTTAGCAGCCTCGCGTATGGTTATGGCCACGCCAAGGCCCGTTGCGGCCACGCGGCCTTTAGAGCCGCCAAATTCCACAGGCTTGCCCGTGATAACGCCAATTGCGCTATGGCCGACAATCTTGCAATATTCATCCGCCATCCAGGCCATAATTTGTCCGTTGGTGTTAACATCAGGGGCAGGGATGTCCACTTTTTCGCCAAGCAGCTTGTGGGTTGCGACAACATAACCCCGGGCAAGGCGCTCTTTCTCGCCTTCGGACAGATTCTTAGGGTTTACGCAAATGCCGCCTTTGCCGCCGCCGTAAGGCAAGCCCGCGATAGAGCATTTTATCGTCATCCATGTCGAAAGGGCTTTAACCTCGTCGCTGTCCACATCGGGATGAAAGCGAATGCCGCCCTTATAAGGGCCCAACGCATCGTTATGCATAGAGCGATAGCCCGTGAAAACCTGGGTGGTGCCATCATCCATCTTGACAGGGATATTAACTTCTATCACCTTTTGCGGGTTTTTCAGAAGCTCGTACACGGCAGGGTCTGCACCCAGTTTGTCGCAAGCAGCCTTAATTTGAAATTGAGCACTGGCTAATGGGTTTAAAGTTTCCATAATGCATCACCTCATTTATTCAATTTTATTTGATTTCTGCTACAAATGCCTTAATTCTCGCCATGCCTTCGATAATATCCGCCTCGCTGGTGGCATAAGACAGGCGTATGTGGTTTTCATAGCCAAAATCCGCACAGGGCACGATGGCTACCTTATGTTTGTCCAAAAGAAGGTCTGCAAAGTCCGCACCGTCTTTTATCGGCCTGTCATAAGCGGACTTGCCCCGCAAGGCCGAAATATCAATGAAGATGTAAAACGCGCCATCGGGCTTTAGGGCATCAAGGCCCGGGATGCTCGTCACAAGGTCATACATCATGTCCCTGCGCTTTACAAATTCGCGGCACATATCCGTAACACATTGCCTGCCGCCTGCTTCCGCCGCAATGGCGGCTTTTTGTGTTAGCGTATTGATATTGGACGTTTGGTGGCTTTGGATATTGCCGATAACGCCGGCAATTTGCTGGTTGCTTGCGGTGTAGCCCACACGCCAGCCTGTCATGGAAAAGCTCTTAGAATAGCCGTTGACGACAATTGTTCGCTCGTAAATTTCCGGCCCAAGAGACGCGATGCTGATATGGGGCGTCTTGTCGTTATACACCAGATATTCGTAAATTTCATCGGAAATGACGTAAAGGTCGTTATCAATGGCGATGCGCGCGATGGCATCGAGCTCTGACTGGCTAAAAACCGCGCCGGATGGGTTGTTGGGGCTGTTTATGAGGATGGCCTTGGTTTTGTCCGTGATGGCGGCCTTAATTTGGTCCGCAGTAGGCTTATAGCCTGTGGATTTGTCCGTCATAACAATTTTTGACACACCACCAACAACGCTGGCCAGCTCCGGATAGGTAAGCCAGTAAGGTGCCGGGAAAACCACCTCATCACCATCATTGATGAGGGCGGTGAAGATGTTAGACAAGGCGTGTTTTGCGCCATTAGAAACGACAATTTGCGATGGAAAATAGGTAAGACCATTGTCATTTTTCAGTTTCTTGCAAATGGCGCGGCGAAGCTCTACAATGCCTGTTGTGGCGGTATATTTTGTGAAACCTTCCTTTGCCGCGTCAAAAGCGGCTTGTTTTATGTGCTCCGGCGTGTCAAAATCAGGCTCGCCTGCTGTAAAGGCTATCAGGTTTTCCCCTGCTTCCTTCATGGCCTTGGCCTTGGCAGTTATTGCCAAAGTCGAAGACTCTTTCACTTGCAGGGCCTTTGTGGACAGTGGTTTCATTTGTATTTATCTCCTTTCGCGCCCTATTTTAGGCGTTCTTCAAGGTTGGATAGTTCGTTATGAAGGTATTCCGGCAAACGATGGCCGAAAGACTGATAATACTCCTTAATACTGGCAACTTCGGCTTGCCACAAATCTTTGTCGATGCTAAGAATTTCTTGTAATCTGTCCATGGTTAAATCCAAATCTTCCATGTTGATATCAGCAGGGCGGGGCAGATAGCCGATGGGTGTCACTTGCGCCGGCATATCATCACCGCAGCGGGCCAAGATCCATTCCAGCACCCGCAGGTTTTCGCCAAAGCCCGGCCAGATGAAATTGCCATCGTCATCCGTGCGGAACCAGTTTACATTAAAAATTTCCGGTGCATTGTCACCCAACTTTTCACCCATTTCAAGCCAATGAGCAAAATAGTCCGCCATATTGTAGCCGCAGAAAGGCTTCATTGCCATAGAATCGGGGCGGGTAACGCCAACGGCCCCCGTTTGGGCGGCGGTGGTTTCTGATGCCATGATAGAGCCTACAAAAACGCCGTGGGCAAAGTCTCTTGCCTGATACACCAGGGGCGCTGTTTTTGCACGTCTGCCGCCGAAGATAATAGCGGAAATTGGCACGCCGTGAGGTGCCTCAAATTCGGGACTAATTACAGGGCAATTTGCCGCAGGGGTTGTAAAGCGGCTGTTTGGATGCGCACCCTTCTCAGTGGAAGTCTTGCCATTCCATTTATTGCCTTTCCAGTCTATCCCGTTTTCAGGCGGATTTTTATCAAGGCCTTCCCACCAAAGGGTTGCGTCGTCCTCGTTGTACACAACATTGGTGAAAATAGTGTCTTTGCGGATGGTTTCAAGGGCATTGGGATTTGTTTTCGCGTTTGTGCCGGGCACCACGCCAAAGAAGCCGTTTTCAGGGTTGATGGCCCAAAGGCGACCATCTTTGCCAATGCGCAGCCACGCGATGTCATCACCAACACACCAAACCTTGTAGCCCTTGTTGGCGTAAATTTCAGGCGGGATAAGCATTGCCAAATTTGTTTTGCCGCAAGCCGAAGGAAAGGCCGCACAAACATATTTAACCTCACCGGCGGGGTTTTGAATGCCGATGATAAGCATATGCTCTGCCATCCAGCCCTCTTGCTTGGCCTGATATGAAGCTATGCGCAGTGCAAAGCACTTTTTGCCAAGCAAAGCATTTCCGCCATAGCCGGAATTGATGGACCATATGGCGTTATCTTCAGGAAAATGGCAGATGAAACGCTTGTCGATATCCAAGTCGGCCTTGGCGTGCAGGCCCTTTACAAAGTCATCAGTTTTATCAAGCAGCGCAACCACATCCGGAGAGACACGTGTCATTATAGCCATGTTAAGCACAACGTAGATAGAATCTGTAATTTCAACACCAAGCTTTGCAAAAGGCGAATCTACAGGCCCCATGCAAAAGGGGACAACATACATGGTGCGGCCGCGCATGGCCCCGTCAAAAAGCGGTGTCAACTTTTCGTACATCTCTTTAGGAGACTTCCAGTTGTTATTAGGTCCGGCATCGGCCTCATGGGTGGTGCAGATGAAGGTTTTGTCCTCGCTGCGCGCCACGTCATTTTGTGCGGAGCGATGCAGGTAGCAGCCGGGCAGCTT
The DNA here is from genome assembly GCA_009781625.1 of Defluviitaleaceae bacterium. GTDB lineage: Bacteria > Bacillota > Clostridia > Lachnospirales > WRAX01 > WRBK01. Next base: position 23,931 of record WQVI01000005.1, read on the forward strand.
GTCCGCATTTAGCGCAATAAGCTCACCATCAGCAAGTGCTTCGGCCCTAAGGGTGTCCAGTTGCGCAGCCGAGCCATCAATCCATACCATTTTGTCAGGCTTGCACAAGTCCTGCGCCCAATTAACCCATTCCTTTACTTTAAAATTCTGTGTCATACATTTTCCTCCGAAATAATTCATATTACACTACACAACGATTATAACAAACCCATATTGTTTTTGCAACACAAGTTTGGAAAATAATTGATGTATGTGAATATATTCACGACCCCCTTCACAAAATATTGAGATATAATGATTTCGGGGAGAGAAAACCATGCTGGAAACTGCGCTACGTACAATTTTAGGCTTTACAATACTTTTAATCCTAACCCGTTTGCTGGGCAAAAAGCAGCTTAGCCAGCTTTCGGTGTTTACCTATATCACGGGCATTGCTCTTGGCAGCATGGCAAGCGAGATGGTTATGCAAAAGGAAATACGCATTGTGGATGGCATCCTTGCCTTAACTTTGTGGAGCGCACTGGTGCTTTTGATAGAGTGGATAAGCCTAAAGAACGCCGCCGCAAGGGTGCTGATGGATGGCCAGCCTACAATTGTAATCAAGCATGGAGTAATTTTGGAAAACGAGCTAAAAAAACAGCGGCTTAATTTGGATGATTTAGCTATGCAACTTAGGCTAAACCAAGTGTTTTCCATTCTGGATGTAGAATACGCTATCCTAGAGCCCAACGGCGCGCTAACTGTAATGAAAAAGTCCGGCAAAAATCCCGCAACTAAAGAGGATATGCAAATTGCGCCCGAAGCGTCAGGGCTGCCTTCGGAAATTATCACGGACGGAAAAATCGTAAAGAAAAATTTGGCAGAGCTTGGATATAGCCATCAGCAGTTAAAGGACGAATTGCAAAAACAGGGCATTGCGGATGCTGACAGCGTGTTTTATGCAGAATTGCAAAAGGATAGGAGCTTGTATGTGCAAAAGAGGGCAAAGTATGGCCATGATAAATGATGGCGACAAGCAAAGCAAAGACTTATGGTTTTTTCAAGGAAAACTGTAAGTTTTTTGTGCGCCCTGATGATATAATAGACTTGTTCTGAAACCTTGTCGAACCAATTTCTTGGCGTGGTAGGCGGCAGGTGTTTTGCCCCGATTTTGGGCAAAAACATCGAGAGCCGTGCGCCAAAAGAAATTGTGTGAGACAGTTTCAGAACAGGTCTAATGTCTTCAAAAGCTAATAATTTGTGAAAATATAGACAAATTACTTTTCAGGAGGTGTTCAAATGGCAAGCTATATTGAATATCCATTGCAAGGCGGGTACATCAACCGCTTTATGGTTACGGCGGTTGACACAGAGCCGCGGGAATTTCGTAAGGTTGTGCTGTCTGGCAGGGTAAACGAATGGCTTAAAAAAGGCTTTTCTATACACGAAAACCCATGCCGCAAAGAGATGCTAGAGGGTAGACTGGGCGTTGTGCCGCCTCTACCCGCAGATGACAGCCCATGGAACATGCATTTCCCCTTTGGCAACATCGGCGTAGAGGCTTCGGGCTTTTATTTCGTGCCCACATATTTGCGCCGTTATGGCAAAGTAACTTTGCGTAGCACCAAGGCCGGCCGACGCCCCTTTTACATGGAAACCTGCGGGGCCGCTACCCTTTGGGTTAACGGCCAGCTTGTGATAGATTTTACACCCTTCACCAGAAATATGGTAAAAGGCACGCAATTTGAAATTGATTTACAAGAAGGCGACAACGAGATACTATTTTGCCTTGAGGACTTAGCAGAGCGCGATACGGACTATTATTTCCGCCTTCGCTGCCTGGATGAGGCGGGGCTTGCCATGCGCTTGCCAATTAGCGATAATGTTAATGGCGATGCCCTCAAGCAAATTGAAAATATGCTTGACGACGTGCATCTGGACAAAGGGGCCTATATTGACGCCCCTGCGGGACTGCGCATAAAAAATCCGTTTAATGCACCGCAGTCTGTAACGGTGAAAGTCTTCCCGGCCTCACTGGGCGGCGGCCTTGCTGGCGTGCAACCCACCGAAAGCATAGAATACACCCTAGCACCCGGCCAAGATGCCCTTAGTATAGCCTCGAAATTCCAAGGATACTGCCTGTTAAACATCGGCTGCCAATACGAAGGTATTGCCATCAGCAGAAATATCGACACGCAATTTGTATCAAGCAAAAACCTGGGCCTTAACGAGCCCTGTCTGGATGCCCGCAAAAACCATATGATAGACCTTATTGCGGACAGCCCAATTAACAATATTTACAAGGCATCGGCCCTGCTGCATAGAGGCCGCGATATAGAGTTTGCTCAGGAAATAATACTGGAAGAAATACAAGGTATTGTAGACAGGAAAGACTGTGCAGACTTCCATTTTGCCATGTTGCTACACTCATACATCGCATATGGAGATAAAATGTCCGCCAAAGTGAAGGTCGCCATAGAAGACGCCATGATAGGCTTTAGATATTGGATTGACGAGCCCGGAAATGACGTTATGTGGTTTTTCTCTGAAAACCACGCGCTGATGTTCCATACCTGCCAATATATCGCGGGGGGCTTACTGCCCGATAGGGTGTTTGAATCCAGCGGACTGACAGGAAAAGAGCTTCAAAAGAAAGCCGAGGGCCTGTTTGAAACTTGGTTTGAAGACTTTTTCCACGAATTTATGACGGAATGGAATTCTCCGGCATATATCCCTATCGACTTTTTGGGCCTTGCTGTACTGTATATGCACGGCAACGAGAGCTTACGCGAAAAGTCCAGACAAGCCATGGATAAAATTAGCCATTGCATGGCCATGTTTTCCTTTGACGGCGCTCTGATGGGCACAGCCGGCAGAATTTATGAACGTGAGATAAAAGGGGTTTACGCCTCGGGCACAACCGGCTTCTTGCATATGCTGTACAACACAGGCACCACCTGCAAATGTGACTTCGCCCTGCCTACAGCCTTTAGCGATTATACGCCCCCGGCAGAATATGAAAAATATATCGCCAAGCAAACAAAGCCGCTTATTTACGAGACCACCCAAGGCTTTGAGGACCATGTTAACATCTACATGTACAAGGATGCATATGGTATCCTAACCACGGCGGTAGGTTTTAAGCCTTATCAAAACGGCTATCAAGAGCATATCGTCCATTGTTCGCTGGACAAGACGGCACAAGTCTTTGTAAATCATCCAGGGGAAGGGCAGCCTTATGGCTCCGGCCGTCCCGCGTTTTGGGCAGGCAACGGCATTTTGCCCGATGCCAAGCAAGAGGGCAACACCGCCACCCTGCATTTTGATTTAGGCGACACAACCCTGCCAACAGACGCAACCCAGACGCTTTTGCAAAACAAAGTGCGATATACCCACGCCTATGTGCCCCTTTCAGAATTTGATATGCATATAACTACGCCAAATGCCGTAGTAGCGCAAAAAGGGCGCGGCCTTATCGGTATTATGGCCAAAAATGGCCTAAAGTTGACAGGAAAGGGCTCTTGCGCTAATATAGAGTTTGTTAGCGAAGGGCGCGAGAATAGCTGGATCGTAAAATTGGGCAATTTGGACGACTATTCCAGCGCAAAAGACTTTTTAAAGTCCATGAAAATATAAAAGGGGTGGCAAAATGATAGAGCGCAGCGTAATTGACGCAAAATTAAAACTTGTGGCGGCGCGCATGAAGACACTGAAAAATAATGGCATGAAAGAGGTTTTCCCCATCAGCCTTATTGATATAGATTGCTGGGAATGGCCACAAGGCGTGGGCATATTTGGCCTTTACAAATATTACACCATTACCAAGGACGAAGAGATATTAAATTTTCTGCTGAAATGGTATGACGAGCGCATCGAAGAAGGCATTTTGGAGAAAAATGTCAACACAACATCGCCCATGCTCACCCTCACATATCTATACGAAATTACGAAAAAAGAAAGCTACCTTGCGCTTATAAAAGAATGGGCAGACTGGATAATGGAAGAAAAAGGCCTTATCCGCACGGGGGATGGGCTGTTTCAGCATATGATAACAGGCAGTGCCAACGACGGCGAAATCCTTATAGACACCATTTTCATGACGCTGCTGTTTTTGGGGCGGGCATCCAAAATACTGGAAAGAAAAGACTATCTTGACGAGGTAAATTATCAAATACTAAGCCATATAAAATACCTCTTCAACAAGGATGCCGGGATGTTTTACCATGGTTATAACTTCGACCTAAAGCACAATTATGGCAAAATACACTGGGGCCGTGGCAACTGCTGGTACACTGTCGCTATTTTAGAATATCTCGACGAATTTGAAATAGATCCCACCTTGCGAAGAGCCTTCCTATCCATCTACACCACCCAAGTGAAAACCCTAAAAGGCCATGCAAACAAGGAAAATAACCTATGGCACACCGTTATTGATGACCCGAAATCATATATAGAAATATCGGGCTCCGCGGGTTTTCTATGCGGCATATTGAAGGGCATAAGGCAAGGAGTGCTGCCCAAGGACGAATATCAAGCCTTGGCTGATAATGCTCTGGAAAGCATACTAAAATTTATATCAGAGGACGGGACAGTGGAAAATGTGTCATACGGCACACCGATAGGGTACGACAAGCAATTTTACCTGGACATTGCCATAACCCCCATGACATATGGGCAGGCTTTGATGATCCTTTGCTTAACAGAGGCATTAAATCACGCAAAATAAGAGCGGTGAAAACCTTAAAATCTTAAACCACGGAAATCACGGAATTGCACGGAAAGTGCATAAGAGCAAGGTTTTTTCCGTGTCCTTCTGTGATTTCCGTGGTTTAAAAAGGTCTTGACTAGCCCTGTTCATTTATCACAAAAAAACAAGGAGGTAACAAGAGATGAAAAGATTTTTAGCTACAATGGTGGCTACCTTCATGCTGTTTGGCGGCACCATGTCCGTCTTTGCTCAGGAAGCTGCGGACGAAAACGACGCGCTGGAAGCAGTTATGGAGATAATCTCCAGGCTGATGCCAGACGGCCTAACCCCCGGCCCCCATGTAATAGCAGACCCACAATCCCCAACGGGCTTCACGGTTGCGTTTGTGTATCAGGAGTCTTATCATTATGACCCCATGGGCTGCGCAACCAACCTCACGCCCCTAGTACAGCCCAGTACAATAACAAGCGTCATCCTTATCAGTGAAACGATGCTGCTGTACGACCCCGCCGTGGAACCTTTCTTTGACCCAACCAGAGACCCCGCCGCAGACCCACAGTTTAACCTAAGCTCGGCGGACAGTATGTGGATGACATACCAGCCGGAAGAATTTCGCCCGGGGCTGGTGCCTGCCGGCGGCAGCGGCTTCCACGCTTTGCGCAGAGAGATGGTGCAAATTCCTGATACTGACCTTTGGGTGACGGCACTGCCATTGCCAAGCGGCGCATTTGAATACCGCTTTATCATTGATAGCGACTTCGGCGAAGGTCGTCAAAGGCTGGACGACCCTGCAAACCCAACAATGCACAACACCGAAACCGGCGTTCGCAGCCTTTCAAGCATGGTGTTTGTGCCCTGGGCACCTGTGCAAGGTGATGGCCAATGGGCAAACCGGGCCAATGTAATGCCAAGAGATGGCCAAAACGGTACGGTGGTGTTTGCGTCCTACGAAGTGCATTATGGCGTGGATATACCTAATCTGTTAACGGGCGAGACGGCTGTTTTCAACATCAACAGCCCTGGCGGCCCAACATTGGCCAATGATGCGCCAAATCCCAACTGGTTTGAGGGTGCTGGGGCAGGGGACATCCCTGTTAACGCAAACTTCAATCTGGCCGGCGGCAATTTGGTTACAGTAGGCGAAAGAATGGGCAGCACACGGGGCCTTGCAATTTACCTGCCTTACAACTACGACGCAAACCGCGCGCAGCCTTACAACATCCTCTTCATCTCCATGGGCGCATCCGGCGATGCCATAGGCAATGAAATGCGTTGGTTCCATGAAGGTGCCGGCGTCAACATTTTGGACAATCTTTTCGCCGATGGCGCAGCAGAGCCTTTTATCATGGTTTCCGGCAATTGGCAGGATGTTGGATACAATATCAACCAAGTGTCTCATGACATTTTCAACTACATAATTCCTTACATGGAAACAAACTTCAATGTTGCCACAACGCGAGAAGGCCGCGCTTTTGCGGGGCTGTCCATGGGTGGCATCCTCGGCAGCCATATCTACCTAAGGCATGCGGAAGATTTTTCGCAGTTTGGCCTGTTTAGCGCGGCAGTAGCCGGCGAGGCTGATTTTGCTGATGTAGACTGGGATTTGCTGCATAGCCTAGACACAAATGTAGTGCTAACCACAGGCAGATGGGATTTCACAACACCAATGCTTCACACCTTTGCGGCGAGACTTGCCGACGAAGGCCTTGGCTACACCGGCGTATACGAAGTGCCTGGCGGCCACGATTGGCAAGTATGGCAGTTGCTGCTTGAAGACTTTGTGGCAAACCATTTGTGGCAAGCCCAAGAAGCAGCGCAGCCTGCGGATACAATCCTCTTCGATGGCCAAGAAATGGTGCCTCTTCGTGAAGTAGCGGAAGCAGCCGGTGCCATCGTTAATTGGGACCACGATGCGTGGGCGGCGATAGTTATAATTAATGACATTACAATCGTTATCCCTATAGGCGAGCCCTTGCCAAACAATATGGGCACGCCAATAATTATAAATGACCGCACATTTGTTCCTGCCGACTTCATAAATGAACTGTTCGGCGGATAAAATATTAAAGTACACCAATCAAAACACCTATCCTTATAACAAGGATAGGTGTTTTCATTTCAAGAATTTTCTAGCTGGATTGCTTCGGCCTTGGCCTGTACTGGCTTTTTGACTACCGCTGACCTTGCAATAAACCTGTAGCAAAATTGCCTATATGTCATCCGTAGGGGCGGCTTGTAGCCGCCCGTTAATGAAATGCCGCGAATGTCGTAACGTATAGATTTAGCTTAATAAGCGGGCGGCTGTAAGCCGCCCCTACATTAGTATTGAGGTTTTGCTTTACAGTGCGCCGTGTAGTACATATGTCGTAGGGGCGGCTTGTAGCCGCCCGCATATGCAGCGACATAATACATTGAATAGGTTGCACGTCAGCAAGATAAACGGGCGGCTACAAGCCGCCCCTACAAGTGGGTGGGTGGTTTTGGTATAGGCCTAATGACGGTTGGACGTTACGTTGCTAACTGGAAGTCTACGATAGTTGAATTATGGTAAGTTCTAGGCCGATATAATCCAGGCCCTTATTCGTATTTGCACAGAAATTATCCTTTAACACCACCCGATATAACGCCGCCAATAATATGCTTTTGCAAGATGATAAATACGACGATAACAGGTATCATGGATATGGAAGACATGGCCAGAAGGCTGTTCCAGTCTACGTTAAATTCGCCCGAATAGCTTGCAAGGGCCAGTTGTATCGTAAACAGGTTCCGGCTTTGTATAACCAGCATGGGCCACAGAAAATCGTTCCAGCGCCACATAAAGGATATGATGCACAAAACGGCGATGACGGGCTTGGCTATGGGCAGCATCACCCGAAGGAAGATACCAAATTCTGATGCGCCGTCAATGCGGGCCGCTTCCATAAACTCATCGGGAATAGATTTATAATATTGCCGCACCAAGAAAACTGATGTAGGCGAAGCAACCGCCGGGATGATGATGCCCCAAAGGCTGTTAAAGAGGCCCGTGGCAACGATAACGCGGAAAATTGGTATCATTATAACTTCCAGCGGCACCATCAATGTGGCAAGCACCATGGCAAACAGGATGTTTTGAAAGCGGAATTTGTATTTTGCGAAAACATAGCCGCTCATCACGTTGATAATAACCGTCAAAGCAGTTGCAACCACAGTGCTAAAGGTGGTATTGCGAAAATACCAGCCGAAATTGCCGCGGGCAAGGGCACCTGTGTAGTTATCCAGCGTGGGATTTTGGGGCCAAAAGGTTGGTGGCCATGTAAAGAGCTCTCCTGCGGGCTTAAAGGACGAAACCATAACCCAAAAAATGGGAAACAGGAAGCCGATGGCAAGTACAGAAAGCGAGATGTATAAAATGGTTCTTAAAATAATTGCTTTTACATCAATGTCTTTTTGCTGACTAAGTTGCATCCTGGCCACCCCCTCTGTTTAAGCGAAATTGCACTGCCGTCAATATTGCCAGCACCACAAACAGCACCACGGCCATGGCCGATGCAGAGCCCATTTGCAGGCGGCTAAAGCCTGTTTCATGTATCTGCTGCACCATAAAGCGGGTGTGCCCCGCAGGGCCGCCGCCTGTTAAAGCCAAAATTAACGGGAAAGAGCGCACCACGGTAACGGTGGACAAAACCAAAACCAGCAGGGACATAGGGCGAAGCAAGGGCAATGTTATGTGGAAAAACTGTTGCCAAAAGCTTGCGCCGTCAATTTCTGCGGCTTCGTAATACGTTTCTGATATAGATTTTATGCCGGCTATCAGCATAACCATATAATAGCCCGCCAAAGACCATGTTGTCACGAAAATTACCGTAAACATTGCCATATTGGTGTTGGTCATCCAACGGACGGGCTCCATGCCTAAAAATGTTACCAAAACATAGTTTACAAGGCCAAAGCTTTCGCCCAGCAAAAATCTCCAAGAAAGGCCCACGATGATGCTTGATATCATTGTTGGCCAATAGAAAATGGCGCGAAAAAGGCCGGAAAGTCTTATTTTGCGCGTTAGCATCAGCGCCAGCGCCAATGATACAACATATATGGAAGGCACCGTTATGGCCGTAAACAGCATGGTACCCTGAAATGCCCTCACAAAATTTCTATCGTTTATAAGACGGGTGTAATTGTCAATGCCTACAAAGGTCATCTCATTAAGCCCATCCCAGTTATGCAATGAAATCCAAAATCCGTTTAATGCCGGCCAAAACAAAAACATCGTAAAAATTATCATCATCGGCAACAGCATCAGATATGGAAAAATTTTCATTTCTAGGCGTTTCATGAAATCAGCTCCCGGATCCAACTATGTAAATATACCACAAGGGGTCTGCAATGCAAACCCCTTGTGTCGAAATTACAAAATATCAATTATTGGCCGTGTATTTCAACCAAAGCTTGCGTAGCTAAATCATCCAACATTTCAAGATAATCTTGTATTGAGAGAACGCCCGCCAATACTTCCGCAAGCCCTTCTCTTAGGTCTGCGTTAATTCTTCCGGTAAATTCTTGGAAGCCCCATTCAGAACCAGGCTGTGTGCCGGATGCTGCAAGGTCTGATGCAAAAATTTGGAAAAACTCTGCGCCAAATTCATAATTAAGTGCTTCGTTGCCACGTACTTGGGAAATGAAGTTGTTATCAAGTATGAAAATTTCGTTAATTTCAGGCTGTGAGAACCATTCGATGAAGCGCGCCGCTTCTTCTTCTACGCCTGAACCTTGAAGGGCCGCAAGATATTTGCCGCCAGGTACGCTAGAACGTCTTGCATCCATTGGCAGGTAAGTGAAGCCCCATTCGAAATCATCAATTTCTGCGATATAGTTAGCTAACATCCAGCTGCCCGCAAAATGCATTGCAACTTGGCCGGAGCGGAAAAGCAGGTTAGGGTTATCAGCACCAAGCCAAACGCTTGCTGGTAGAAGCCCGTCGTCATGAAGCTCTTTAAAGAAGCTTACAGCGCGATACATCTCTGGGGTGTTGAAGTTTGAATGCATAAGGTCAGGTGTTAACATAGATGCACCTGCTTGATAAAACAAAGTTGAAAATCTGTGGGAAGTTCTGTCGAAAACAAGGCCGTAAGTTACATGGCTGTTAGCAACAACTGTCTCCATGGCTTCGCGCCATTCTTCCCATGTCCAAATTTCGTCTTCGTTTTGAGGCACGGATACGCCGGCTGCTTCAAAAGCGGTTCTGTTGTAGATGATGCCGTTGGCAGTTACATCTTTCGGTGCCGCAAGCATTTGCCCGTCAAAGATAAATCTTAGGCCATCGTTGAAGTTGTCGGCAAAAGAAGGGTCTAGATAATCAAAAAGGTCTACAAGCTGGTTTTGGAAAGGCCCAAGGTTAACAAGCCTTGCAATAGCCGGGGGCATACCACCTATGATGAGGTTACGCAAACGGTCGTCCAAATCATGGAAAGGCACTTCTATAAGCTCGAAGGTTACATGTGGGTTTTCTTGACGGTAAAGCTCTGTAAGACGCAAGAAAGACTGGCTTTCATCAAGGTCATCAAACCACACTACTTGTAACAAAACTTCTTCTTGTGTTGCATCTGGTGCAGCCGGTGTTGGCGTTGGGGTTGCTGCTGCGCCGGTTTCGGCAGGTGCTGTTTCAGCAGGCGCAGGTGGTGGGGTTTGGCCGCAAGCAGAAAGTGCAAATACTGCCACCAAAATGGCCGGTATCAGGATAGATGATAATCTTTTTTTCATATTCTTCCTCCTCTTTTCTTTCACTTTTTGCAGTTATTTTATTAAACTTACCAGTGAAAAAACATCACATATCTATTATAGCATCATTATACACAAAAAATTGCAATATTTAGCCGAAAAATTATTGATTACTGTCATCTTGTTTTTTGGCATACTGCTTTGGTGTTATCCCGCAATTTCTTTTAAAAACAGATATAAAGTGGCTGTCGCTGGAATATGACAGTTTCAAAGCAACCTCTGCAACAGAATATCCCTTTTTTAACAGAGATTTTGCCGCTATTATTTTTTGGTTTGCAATGTATTGCGCAAGGGTAAAACCTGTCTCTTTTTTGAAATAATGGCTTAAATAATACGGCGACATAAAGAATTTTTGCGCAATTTCGTTAAGGCCCAGCTTTTCCTCTCGGTTTTCTTTAACATATCTCTTTATTTGCTCTATAAGCCCTCTTTGCGTGATGAGATTTTTCGTCTTGCCTGCCTCAACCTGAAATGCATCATCATTTTCAAAACCATCGGCGCTGTTGGCCTTCTCTTTTATCAAAAATTCGTAAAGCTCATTAATGGTTACAAGAAGCTCCAAGATAGAAAGCTTCAGCTTTACCATGATATTATTATCTTTACTTTCGTTTATGATATTCCTCTCAATTTTGGCAAAAAGTTGCTCTACCCTAGCCAAATTGGCCTCTGATAAATGGATTTTGTGTATAAAATCTGCCGGCCTGCCTTCGAAATACATAGCAAAATTATAGCCAAATGCTTTGGAAATTTCTCTAAAAAGTTCAGGTTCAAATTGAAGCACATAACGCTCGTAAGGCTTGCCTGCGGCCCCTTTTGTGCGGTGATATTCTTTGCTGTTAAGCAAAAACATGTCCCCCGCCTTTGCAACATAACGCCTATTGCCCACCTCAAGGGTAGAGCCGCTACTTAAAAAAAGCAATATCTCGTGCTGGTCATGGACATGAAAATCCTGCATACCCCAGTTTTGAGAGCTGCCATGAAAATAATAAAGGGATTCAAATTCTTCAAAAAATATCTTTTCTTTTGTCTCCATGGGGCCACCTCGCTATGATGCATGAAACAATAATCGACAATGTCATTATATCAGAAATATGACGAAATTACAAGTTGTATAAGATGCAAAACGCCGCTTGCAATAGCAAACGGCGTAATATGCCATATCTGTTATCCTACTTGGGTCAATACCCCATCAGACATGCGGTACACCACATCCGAGGTTTCAGCAATCTCCATGTTGTGGGTAACAACTATGACGCAATATCCATCTTGATGGGCCAATTTTCTAAGTATTGAAATTACGGCATCTCCATTGGCTACGTCCAGGTTTCCCGTTGGCTCGTCCGCCAAAATTACCTTAGCACCCGTAGAAAGAGAACGGGCAATGGCAACACGCTGCTGCTCGCCACCGGAAAGGTTGGCGGGATAGCGCCTATGTTTGCTGGAATCTATCCCAACAGATTCTAAAAGCCATCTGGCCCTGCCTTCGGCCTGCCTTTTTTCCAGCCCATTCATATGCATGGGCATACAAACATTTTCTATGGCACTAAGCTGAGGAAGCAATTGAAATGCCTGGAAAATTATGGCGATGCGCTCTCTGCGATATTGGTCCAAATCCATATTAGAAAGACTGCTTCCGTTTAACAACACCGCGCCCGTTGTTGGTTTATCCAGCCCTGCCATTATGGAAAGCAGAGTGGTTTTGCCGCTTCCCGACGGGCCAACAACAGAATGAATCCTTCCGCCAACAAAATCCGCATTAACGCTTTTTAGCACTTGGCGGTCGGCATTTTTATAGGTATAGCATACATTATCAATTTTTAACATGTCATAATCATCCTATTCTCGCACTTGCAGCAATTCCAGCGGCGCACGGCTGGTTATCATTGACGCGCCCACCATAGAGCCAATGACAGCCCCTGTTATATACAAACCCGCCAGCATAGGCAAGTCTATTACAAGCCCTATGCCAAATATCGGCAATGAAATTAAACCTACGATGACGCCGGTGGTGGCCACCGTTATATGCTCTGCGGCCAATAATGCCCTCAAACGGGTTTTGGTATAGCCCAGCACCCGCATTATCGCGGCAACTTTGGCACTTTGCAGCAATAGCAGTGACGCAAGCCCGGCGCCGATAAACACCGAAAGCACGATAGTTACCGGGTATAGCAGGCGCAACAGCTCCAAATTTTGCTCCATTTGGTTTGCAACCATAATTAGCTCATCATCATGCAACAAAGCACTTAGCATCATAATGCCGCCCTGCCCGCGCATATTTACAAGAGCATCCAATTCGCTTCGCACATGGCTCATTTCTCTGTTAAATACAGGGTCAATTTCAAATTGGAAGTTGATATAGTTCAAATTGCCTTCGCGTATAAAATACAAAGCGTCGAAAGGCAAAAGCACAGAATTTCGGCCCCCGGCACGGTCTATTGCGCCATTGTGCTGGCCAATAATGATGACGGGCACTTCAATAACTGGGCTAATGCTCCAAGGGCTTGGAAAATAATGCCCTATAAAGGCCGCATCTCCAACCTCAAGGCCGCGCCGTTGCAACGTCAAATCCGACAGGATGACGGGTATCGGGGCTTGCAGGGTATAGTCGTAATAAACAAAGTCATATTGGCTAAACCCCGGCGCGAACTGAATGTCGATGGGGTCTGTTACAACGCTAAAATCGCCAAAGTCTACATCGCCCGCGCCAAAGCCGCCCGGCATTAGCTCTGCCGGTCGCTCTCCAAATATTTCCAAAAATCTATCGAAATCGTTGAAGGCGAATAGGGGGTCTACTCGATTTGAAACAGAGCCAAGGTATGCATCGCGGATATATTGCCAAAATTCGTCCCAAAATTCCCCATAAACACCCGATGGGAAGTTTCCGTTCTCATCGGCCTGTATGACGAAAAAGCTGGAGAAAATTGCTTCCGCGTAATAGCTATCAATGAAGCCCGTATCCAATGCAGCATTTACGGTGCTTGTTAAAATAGTAGGGTTCGAGCCGCCTAACACCCAGGGGTTGGCAGGTGCAAATTCCCCTGATACCACAGTGGTTTCATACAGGCGGTTAATTTCCCTTTCTGTGCTAACCATGCCCTCATGCAACATGCCAAAGGCAAAGATGAAAAACAGGGCAACTGCTATCGCCAATGCGGACTTTATCGGAGAGCGCACAATATGTCTAAAGACAAATGTCACATTTGCTTTAAATCTATTTCTTCTTGTTAAAATCTCTTGCTCAATCGGTTTAATGGATGTAAGAAGCTCGCCCAAACGGTGCTGCAAAAAGTCTGTTGGCACTTCGGCTTCCACTACAGCCTTCTTCTTGCGCTTGCGTTTTTGAGATGTGCCCTGCAAAAGCTCTAACACAGGCAGCCTGGCAACCCGGGCGCCGCCTATATAAACCATCGTAAGCATCATAACAGATGCTATAGCAAGCTGTAACAACATCAGATATATGGGATATTCAAAAGATGCCCCATATCCCGTGGCATAAGCGACAGTTTCCATAAGCCCCGCCGCCGCATCAAGGGCGAAAAACCAGCCCGCAGTGCCGCCGATAATGATGGCAGGCATACCCAAAAGCACGATAGGAGCCAACATCTTCCTTACGGTAACACGGGCAGGGCTGCCCAGCGCGCGCATAATAGCAAATTCTCTGCGTCTTTGGGTCATATATAAAAATGTAACAAGTCCGAAGACGATAAACAGCACAATGGAAAACAGAATAGCGTTAAAGGTTAGGGATGTAAGGATGGGTTCGGCAACGCTCCAAAAAACTGCCGCGCCTGAAGGCAAGAAATGCACATTATAGCCCATGGCGGCCAGCAAATCGCGGTTTTCCAGCAAAAAGGCGTTTTCATTACGGGTGTCGCCAAGGGTAAAGCTATACCAAGAGGACCATAAATATTCATCACCATATCCGCGAAGGCTATCGGTAGCTATAAAATCCGCCGGCAGCAAAGAATTCGGTATGTAGATATAATTTGAAAATAAAGTTGGGGTGTAGGACCAAGGCCCTTGGCCATCCGGCGCATCCGGAAGCTTAGCAAAGGTTCCCACCACTTCAAGTTCCATGTATTCTATCATAAATTCGTTAGGATTGCCTATAACAGAAAAATCCATCAGGCCATCCCCGAAAACAAAGTTTTCCCGGATAAATTGCCAGCCCTCAAGGGGCTGTGGGCCAAAGAACATAACGGTGTGCAGGCCTACAACCTCTTGCTCTCTGGGGATGCTCACCGTTATCGTGTCGCCGATGTCAATGCCTCTGCGCCCGGAAAGTGCATGATGTATCACAGCAACAGGCCTGGACTCTATGTAATCTTCATGGGCAATCAACCGCCCTTGTACCAATTCCATCCTTCTAAGATCCGGTTGCATCATAGGCATGGCGGACATGTCGGCGGTGGTGCGCAGCCACACCATGCTGTGGATATAGCGCTGCATTTCAATTTCTTCCGCCAGGCCTTCAAGGCCGGGCATATTCAAATTTGCATTGCCGTGAGGCACTTCTATGTAATGGAAATTTTCATTAAGGGGGCGCATATACAAAATTCCGCCGCCGGGGCCTTGGGCAATGCCCCTGCCATAAGGCGACACCCAATAACGGGATGCGCGCATAAGATATCGGCCGCCAACTTCCATATTCAGAAGCGGGTTTTCGCCATCTACCATGTGGTTGCGCACGCGTACCCCAATACCTGGAAGCATCCCGGGCAATGGAGAGCCTATCATCGCCTCTTCTGCGGGCACGTAAGGAACCATCCCATGCTCTGGATAGCCTACAAGCACATCGTTCACGGTCACGCGCAGCTCAACAAAATGGCCGGTGAGAGGGTGGTTGCTTTCAACTATGCTCGTAACTGTGGCGTAGAAAATGGAGTAATTAAGCCTTTCAGGCACCTCTGTATAGCCGGACTCCTGCCCGCCCAAAAAGTGGCCATGCCCACCGTCTCCAATACGCCCCATGGTATAGATGTTAAGGGTATCGTGCAACATTGCCTCAGCACCGCGCCGCCTGTCCTCAAAGGCTACATAGCGGCTTTGGGAGATGACATCGGCGGCCCCCAAAACATTGCCAAAAGACTCTCCGGGAACCTGCACAAAACCAATGGATTGGTAAAACCCAGCAATTTCATTAATTCTATCCTGCACCACCAAAAATTCTGTGGTACGCATAACAAAGGCGAAAGCCGCTATGCCTATAAGAAAAAATAACACCAAACTACGTAGCGGTTGCCGTAACACAGATAGCAAAAATGTGTTCTGTTTGTTACGTTTGTGCCTCACGCGCATCTAACTCCCTTCTGTAAACAGTTATTTAACCAAATTATTATACCATAAAACTGTGCAGTTGCAATGAACATTTTTAATTAAAATTCAATTGACCCTTTGTACAAAAAATGGTATCATCTATTCAAAATGAAGTAGGGGGATGGGTGATTATGAAATTAAATAAGCAATTTTTGCAAAACAAGGAAGGCTGGGGGGAAATAGGCGTGAAGTTGCCAA
>WQVI01000006.1 GCA_009781625.1 Defluviitaleaceae bacterium
AACTGTCATTGCGAGGCCAATGGTGGTTAAGAGGCCAGTGCGGTACATGGCCGAAGCAATCCAGCTTACGTCAACATCAACATTTATACACATCGGCCAACTGGATTGCTCGGACTTGGGCTGCGTCATAATTCATCTGTCGTAGTCCTCGCAATGACAGTTGAACTGTTGTAGACACCCTTATAGCAATCCAGCAATATATATATCCATACAATTATCACGTAGAGAAGGATGCTCATTGAACGCCTTATGAACATCCTTCTAAAGCCGATGATGCCGGCGTTTAGAGAAGGGTGTTCAAGATGTTCAAGGTTATATAGAGCAGGTCTATTTATTGTCGAATCCAAGTAACTGTATTTGACCATTCGCTAAAGGCCGTGCCGGAATTGAGATTTCGTATTGTACGAACCGAAACTTCCGCATTATCGGCGGTAGTAGGCCTCGTATTAACAAAGAGTATATCCGCCAAATCTTTAGACATTGTTGCGCCTAATTCTGTTGGCCCGTCAACAATCGCGGTAAATGCTTCGTTGCCGATGGTCATGCGCACTTCAATAGCAATCTCCTTGTTTTGCTAAGGTTGAAGCATGGCATTAACTTTCGCCTCATCAGGCGTAATATACGCCGTTTTATGCCCCTCGTAGATAACAAAGCCCGGCTTGGCACCGCTGGGCTTTTTTACTTGCTTGCGGGGGCAATAGTCCACAGGCACCAGGCTGCCGCCGCGGGCTCGACTGTAATAGGCCGCCAGATGGGCCGCCTCTTCCAAGGCCGTGTCGCTTACGCGGCCGTTTTGCGCCCGCAAAATGACGTGGCTGCCCGGGATGTTTTTTGTGTGCAGCCAAATATCGTCCTGTGCCGCGGTGCGTAGGGTTAGTTCATCATTTTGGGCATTGTTTTTGCCAACGAAAATGTCAAAGCCATCTGAGGACACAAAATGCAGGGGCTTGCCCTTTTTTTCGGCCTCTTTTTTGCCCTTCTTCTTTGGGGCCTGCCGCTTCATAAAGCCTTGCTGGGCCAGTTCTTCCCTTATTTGCGCCAAATCCGCCTCGTCGTGGGAATTTCCTATGGCCTCGCGCACGCTTTCCAGATAATGCAACTCTTCCATATTTTGGGCCATCTGCTGTTGCAACGCCACCAGCGTCCGCTTTTGCTTGTTGTATTTTGCAAAATAGGCCTGGGCGTTTTCAGCGGCGGTTTTAGTGGGGTCAAGGGGTATGGCCACTTCCGGCATGTCCTCTTCGTAAAAATTCGCGGCATGGTACACCTTGTCGCCGGGGGCAATGGCGTAAATGCCCGCCGTTATAAGCTCGCCGTAAAGTTTCAGCGTCTCGCGCTCTGCAGTGTCATCCAGGGTCTTTTCGTGCATCTGCGCCTTCTTCACGCAACGCTCTATCAAATTTTGCACATGCCGCCGCATATCCTGCGACCTTTGGCGGATGCGCTCGCCGCTGTCCTTGGCGGCATAATAATACTCCGCCATTTGCGAGGGCGACGCAAAATCCTTGGCAAAATCGTCTTCATAGGCACTTCGGCCAATGACGGCAAACTCCGCTGGCACGGCGTTGTGGTTGTAAATGACAAATGGCTGAAATTTGCCGTAACACACATCATCCATCACATCCGCAAAGGCCGCAAAAAGCGCATCCCGCTTATCAGGCGGCATGGGCACATCAGGGCTGATTTGCGCCAACTGGCAAATGATGCCAGCGGAAAAAGGGCTAATGCCCGTGTAGTTGTGAAAAATCACTTTTGCCGCCGCAAGGCTCTCGTTTTCTGAGCAAATGCCTAAGAATTCAGACTTTTCAAGCAACAACGGGTTACGCTTGTTTTGCCCGGGTGGTGCGGCGTATTTGCGGCCGGGCAATATCTGCCGCACACTGCTTTGGCCGTAGGACACATGCTTGATGCTGTCCAGCACCATCACGCCATCCGTCAAGATAACATTGCTATGCTTGCCCATCACTTCCATAATCAGCGTCTTTTGCGCCACCTCGCCCATCTCGTCCAGGTTTTCAATGCCTATATGCACAATACGCTCAAAATCCAGCTGCCGGATGCTAACCACCCTGCCCCCTTGCAGATGCTTGCGCAGCAACATACAAAACATCGGCGCCGACAGCGGGTTTTCCTTTTGCGCCGCCGTAAAATGCAGGCGCGGAAAGCTGGCATTAGCGCAAAGCAGCACCCTATGGTTGCCGCCGCGGCTGCGCACCGCCAAAACAATCTCATCGCCCTCGGGCTGTTGCACTTTATCAATTCTGCCGCCCACAAGGCTTTCTGCAAGCTCGTGTACAATGGCGGCTATCATTATTCCGTCAAATGCCATGGTTTCTCCTTTGCTGCTTATTATTAGACCTGTTCTGAAACCTTGTTGAACCAATTTCTTGGCACGTGTTTTGGAGAAAACCACTCCAAAACTAATAGATAGGCGGCAGATGCTTTGCCCCGGTTTTGGGCAAAGTGTCGAGAGCCGTGCGCCAAAAGAAATTGTGTGAATCAGTTTCAGAACAGGTCTATTGCCGCCAACACCGTTACTAGCATAAATCGCTGCTGGATTGCTTCGGCCTTGTGCTGCACTGGTCTTTGACTTGCCATTGGCCTCGCAACGACAGTTGGACGGTTACATTATTATTGAAAGCCCACGATAGTTGAATTGTCGTTGCGAGGCCAAATATCATTGAATTATGATGTAGTACAAGGCCGTTACAGGCCTATTGTGGGCGATATCTAGCATAAATTTTGAAGTTGACGCGCTGGATTGCTTCGGCCTTGTGCTACACTGGCCTTTGAGTTGCCATTGGCCTCGCAACGACAGTTGGACGGTTACATTATTATTGGAAGTTCACGATAGTTGAATTGTCGTTGCGAGGCCAAATATCTTGCCTAGGCCTGTTTCCACTAACGAAAACGCACATTTGCGGTCGATATTTCGCCACTCTGGTGGCGACGGCACCTTCGTCCTAGCGTGCCTTTGGGCACGTGTCGTCCTCAGCTCCTTGATTGGCGAAAATCGCCTCACAAATCTGCATTTTCTTATAGTGGGAACAGGCCCTAATTAATAGGAGTGATTATTGTACGCATTGGCATATAGTTCTCATAATGGCTTGGATAGGGCTGCAAGCCTTGCTGTCTTGCCCAATTAGCAATGGCACTTATATCTTGTTGTGCGATATTTCTATAATGATTACGTTGTGCCTGAGAGAGGCCTGTATCAAATGCATTTAGAAAGGATGTGCCTATATGAGACAGGTCGTCGGGGTCTCTTTGCCCTGTTGCGTTGGTGAAGGATTGTCGTAAGCCGGAGTTGCGCAGCACGGCCTCATGCCCGGCACGCGCAAGCTGCATTGTCTCGAAGGATGCAATATGGCCAAGATGCTGATTCCAAAGCCCGCGATACTTGCTGTCATCATGCCAAAAGACCGCTTCCCAAAAAGTTACAGGCCCGGCCAAATCCATTAAGATCCAGTCCATCGCACTGCTGCGATAAAGAGCCCCTCGCGCCCAGCCCCCATAATCGTAGATTCTATGTGCATTTTCTTCAATCCGCTCGGTTGTATATAATATAACCCACTCTCCGGCCGGCGACCATCCCCAATGATATGCTGTCCAAATCTCGGATTCAAAAGTTATTTCAGCAACCGGTGCAGCAAACCCAACCATTACATCATCAAACATATGGGCAAGATGCTCGTTTAATCCCAATGAATGTGCAAGTTCGTGGGCTGCTGTTGCTGCATGTGACCTAGCACTGCTTCCCATTTCTGCACGTATCCCTACCGCTGTTGCCGAACCTAGATAAACACCCCATGCTTCTTCGTTATCCCATGTCACCCAAAAGTGGTTTTCTACATTATTGGTGTGCCTATTGAAAAATGTAACTGAGAATGGGAATATATGACGAATTTCATCATTGGAAAAGCCCAATTGCAGTGCTGATCTTGCTCCTTGATCAAGATGTGGATTTATCGGCGGCAATGATAACACTGGGTTTCCATACCCTGCCCAGAATTGCGAAGTTCTGCCGGTTGCATTAGGACGCGCTTGGGTATTGATAAAATGTTCATATGTACTGAGAAAATTCCCATTACTTACAGCAGGACGCACAAAATGATTTCTGTAATGGGTGTAGTAATACCATATAGGCACATGCCTTACGTTAAATTGAAATCCTTCGCTTGGATGGGGGCCATCATGAAATGCCCATACCAAGATGGCATTTTCAACCGGTCTAAATCCAGAATTTCTCATATTATCATTTATCCATTGCAGTTGTCCAAAAGGGTTAGAATAGTCATCATTCCATATACCGTAACCAGACCATCCCCAATCACTAGGGGGTTCTTCTATCCACAAATTATCATAGTCGCGCGTAAACACCACCCCATCATCCCGCACGTATACGGTATCCGTGTTGGGGTCAAATGTAATAAGCACCGTTTGCGTGGTGCCGTCCCAATCAATTTCTTTGCCTACAGCCTCTAGCACGGCGCGTATGGGCAGCATATTTCTATCATTAATGATTTGCGCGGGCACGTCCAGCGTGCGGGGTGCGCCGTTTACAAAAAATGCGTCGCTATCTATGGTGATAACGATGCGATGGTCATTATTAGTAAGGGTGGTTTGCCTGGTAGCACCATCCCAGCTGGAAGAAAAGCCCAGCGCACGGAAAACATCTGTAACGGGCACAAGGGTGCGGTTATCGACAATAACGGGTCCTTGGCTTTCAAAGACCACAGGCGTGCCGTTTATGGTGACGCTTATTTCATTGGCGAATAAAGTAGTTGGCGCAAAAATGCCCATAGCCAGCACAAGTGCCAGCATCACCGATAGTAGCCTTCTTGTCATCCTCATGGCAATTCTCCTCTCATTCCTCATAATTTTTTAATGCCTCTTTCACAACATCATACGAAAAGCCGCGCCGCACCAAATAGCCCATGAGCTTTTGCATCTCTTTGGGGTCTTTTTTGATGGCGGCGAAGTCTTTGCGGGCGAGGCGTTTAGCTAGGGCCCTTGTGGCCGCGTCGGCCTCGCTTCCGGCGGTGTCGTCCTCTTCGGCCTGGTGGTATGCGGCCATTATGTCATCCTTGCCCACGCCTTTCTTTAGCAAATCCATTACGATGCGGCGTTTGCCGAAGTTGTTTAGGCGGGACTTGTGGGATATGTAGCTTTGGGCAAAGGCGATGTCGTTGATATAGCCTTTTTCTTCCAGGAGATGGATTACGGCGGTTATGGCTTGGGTTGAGAAGTCCTTTTCCGTTAGCTTGTCACGCAATTGCTTGCGGCTTCGGGGTGATGCGCTAAGGTAGCGCACGGCATAGTCCCGGGCGCGTTCGTAATCAGTCATTATTCTTCATCGCCTTCTTTGCCCAGGCCAAGCTCTTGGATGATGCTGTCAATTTCGGCTTCGTCAAGGTCTACTTTGCCCACGATGTCATCATCTTTGGTCTTCTTCGCGGACTTTTTGGCGGGTTTTTTCTTGTCTTCTTCCGCAGCAGGGGCCGGGGCGGCGTCTTTGGCTTTAAGGCCAAAATGGCTGCGCACGGCGGTTTCTATCTCGATAAGCAGCTCTGGCCGTGATGAAAGGGTTTCTTTGGCCTTTTCGCGGCCTTGGCCCAGACGCTCTTCGCCATAAGAAAACCAAGAGCCGGATTTTGCAACGATGTCAATTTCCGTGGCCAAATCCAGCACATCGCCCACTTTGGAGATGCCTTGGCCGAAGATGATGTCAAATTCGCAGGTTTTAAATGGCGGCGCGACCTTGTTTTTCACTACTTTTACCTTGGTGCGGTTGCCCAGCATCTTGTCGCCCTGTTTTATGGCCTCGCCCTTGCGGATGTCAAGGCGCACAGAGCTGTAAAACTTCAGGGCGCGGCCGCCTGTGGTGGTTTCGGGATTGCCAAACATCACGCCGATTTTCTCGCGCAGTTGGTTTGTAAACACGATGATGCAGTTGTTTTTGGAAGATATGGCCGTTAGCTTGCGCAGGGCTTGAGACATTAGGCGGGCGTGCAGGCCCATGTGGCTGTCCCCCATGTCGCCTTCAATTTCGGCGCGGGGCACCAGGGCGGCAACAGAGTCTACAACGATAACATCAATTGCGCCGCTGCGCACCATTTGTTCGGCAATTTCCAGGGCTTGCTCGCCATCATCCGGTTGGGCCACGTAAAGGTCGTCGATGTTAACCCCCAGGTTGCGGGCGTAGACGGGGTCTAGGGCGTGCTCGGCATCAATAAAGGCCACAATGCCCCCCATTTTTTGCGCCTCTGCGATGAGGTGCAGGGTTATTGTGGTTTTACCGGAAGATTCCGGCCCGTAAATTTCAATGATGCGCCCACGGGGGAAGCCGCCGAGGCCAAGTGCGATATCCAGCGACAAGCTGCCCGATGGGATGGTTTCAATGCCCATATTCTTCACGGCCTCACCCATTTTCATGACACTGCCTTTGCCAAAATCTTTTTCTATCTTCGCTAGGGCCGTATCTAGGGCCTTTTGTCTGTCTTCGTTCATTTTTATCCCTCCATAAATGTATGTGTCATTTCTATATACTTGCTGAAATCGACCGCGTTAATATCTGTCGTGTCAATTTTCACAATTTCTCCGCCTATGTTAAATTTTTCAAGGGTGTTGCAATCTTTTGTATAGTCCTCAAAGGTATAATCGCTCCATGTTTTGTTGGCCGTGCCCCTTTCAGGCAAAGCATCGCGGGCGATAAACCTTTTGTAAAGCACCGCCATATCGCCCAAGAAGATGTGTGTAAGGGATTGGTATCCGTAACGGTGGATAAGGGTGCGCAGCGCATCCCCTTCTTTCACGCCATTGTGGTTTTCATCCATCACAAAATTAGCCTCAATTATTATGGGTGCGCCAACTTCCATAAATCTTTCTGTGTTAAATTCGATAGCATCAAAGGCAATGGCGCTTAAACGCCTGCTGTCGGTTTGGTTTTCTACGGGAAAGCTACGGTTTAGGGCAATTTTTATTAAGTCCTTGCTAAAATAAGGGACGCCCAGCGTCTCCGATAGCTTTGCGGCAAATGTGGTTTTTCCTGCGGCTAAATGGCCGGTGATGATAATGATTTTTTTGTTCATGATTAAGCCCTCACACTTAGGCCCTATCCAGCGGTGGATGGGTTGCTTTGCGCAGCATATTCATTCCATGGGCCACGGCGCGGTCGCGTATGCGCTGGCGGTCGCCGAAGAGGCGAAATTCTTTTACCTCGCAAGTGCCGTTGTGATATAGGCCGATGTAGCATAGGCCCACAGGCTTTGCTTCCGTGCCGCCATCAGGGCCGGCGATGCCCGTAAAGCTAATGGCAACATCCGTATTTGCGGACTTCGCGGCACCTTCCGCCATTTCTTTTGCAACCTGGGCACTTACGGCCCCATATTTTTCTAATGACTGGGGACTAACGCCAAAACGCGCCACCTTGGATTCGTTTGAATAGCAAACTACTGCCTCTTGCAGCACGCGGCTTGCACCGGGCACATTTATGATGGCCGCCGCAAAAGCCCCACCTGTGATGGATTCCGCACAGGCCAGCGTAAGGCCTTGGGCAGCCATACGATTTACGATAATCTCCGCCAGGGTGTCGTCATCCTCGCCGTAGATATGCTCTCCCAGCCGCTGGTATAGCATGTCGGCCACGGGCATCATCATCTCGCGAGCCTTTGCTTTGTCTGCCGCCTTGGCGGATATGCGCAAAATAACCTCGCCCGCGCGGCTGGTTGCATAGGGCGCAACTGTTGGGTTTGTCTGGCTTTTAAGGATGTCGGCCACCTTTTCTTCCATGGCAGATTCTCCAATGCCGACAAGTTTTAAGGTGCGCGAAACCAGCACACCATCGGAAAAGGCCGCCAGATAGGCCTTAATGTGACGATGGTACATCCCCTGCATCTCCCGCGGCGGGCCGGGAAGCATTATGCAAATTTTGCCGCCATGCTCTATGATGCAGCCGGGTGCTGTGCCGTTTGGATTATCCAAAATCTTTGAGCCCACAGGAAAAACGGCTTGCTTTATGTTGTTTTCAGTCATCACATGGCCTATGCGGGTGAAAAATGCCTCGATGGTGGCTAGGGATTCCTCGTGTAGCTGCATATCCAGTCCAAAGCACTCCGCAGCTGCTTCCTTGGTAATATCATCAGCCGTAGGGCCAAGTCCGCCGGTGACGATAACTGCGTCACTGCGCGAAAAGGCTTCGCGATAGGCGTCTTGCAGGCGACCCATATTGTCGCCGACAGTCGTGTGGCGATATACATTCATACCCAGGGCGGCCAGTTCTTTGGACAGCCAAGGGGCATTGGTGTTAACAACGTCGCCCAGTAGTAGCTCTGTGCCCACGGCAATTATTTCCAAATTCATTATTTTAACACTCCTCGATTATTCCAAATATAGTCAACAGCCGAAACCACCGTAAATACAATGGCGGCGTAAATTAAAATCTGCCCAATTATATCAAAGAAGATGTGGGGCAGGTCTGCCAAAACCACCGGTATCATCACCATCTGCACCACTGTCTTTATCTTGCCCCAAAGTCCCGCGGCTATAACGATATTTTTGTTTGCGGCCACCATACGCACGCCCGCGATGATAAATTCTCGGGATTCTATCAGTATCAACACCCATGGGCCGATGTCGCCCAGCACCACCATATACACCATGGCCGCCATCACAAGGATTTTGTCCGCCAGAGGGTCCATAAATCTGCCAAAGTCGCTTACAAGGTTGTATTTACGGGCGATGTGGCCATCCAGCCAGTCCGTCACCGCCGCTAATATGAAAATGCCCATGGCGATGAGGCGGGCGGTTTCCAGGGGCAGGGCTATGCTTTCGGCCATGCCCATTTGCAAGGCCGCTATCATGAAGGGTATCATGGATATCCGCGCTATTGTCAGCTTGTTGGGCAGGTTCATTGCAATTCTCCAATCAGGTCATATTCGGTAGACTTTGTTATGCGGACTTTCACAAAGTCGCCGGATTTCAGGCCTTGTGCGCCTTCGATATACACCAGTCCGTCAATTTCAGGCGCATCGGATGGGCTTCGGCCGTAGTAAACGTCGTCTTGCGAGCCTTCCACCAACACTTCCAGCACATTACCAGTCTTTTGCAACAGCTTGTCCGCCGAAATTTCCTGCTGTAGGCGCATTAGACGGTCTTTTCGCGCTTCTT
Organism: Defluviitaleaceae bacterium; assembly: GCA_009781625.1. Classification (GTDB taxonomy): domain Bacteria; phylum Bacillota; class Clostridia; order Lachnospirales; family WRAX01; genus WRBK01. Next base: position 9,169 of record WQVI01000006.1, read on the forward strand.
TTGTTTTGCCTTCCAAATGGCCGGGCAGTTTATCAGCCGGTGTACCCTCTTCGCGAGAATATGCAAACACGCCAAGGTGGTCAAATTGTGTTTCCTGTATGAAATTGCAAAGGTCTGTAAAATCTGCTTTTGTTTCGCCGGGAAAGCCTGCGATGAGAGTGGTTCTCAGGGTTATGCCAGGTATTGCATCACGTAGCTTGGCAACAGTTGCGCGCAAGTCTGCCTGTGTGCTTTTGCGCCCCATTAGCTTCAAAATTTTGTCAGAGGCGTGCTGCATGGGCATGTCCACATAAGGCAGCACCTTGGGATTTTGCACCATTTCAGCGATGAGGCCGTCGTAGATATGCTCCGGATAGCAATATAGCAGGCGTAGCCATTGTATACCGTCAATTTGGGACAGTTCGCGAAGCAGCTCATGCAAAGCCTGCCGCCCATAGATATCGGTGCCGTAAAGGGTGGTGTCCTGGGCCACTATCACAAGCTCCTTTACGCCTTGAGCCGCCAGGGCGGCGGCTTCGTCCAAAAGAGATTCCATGGTGCGGCTGCGATATGGCCCTCGAATGGCGGGGATGGTGCAATATGTGCAATGCTTGTCGCAGCCCTCGGCAATCTTAAAGTAGGCATAATGCCCCGGGGTAGACAACACGCGGCTAGTAGGGGCGAACTGCGTTCGCCCGTGATCGCCAAACGCAACAGCCATCACCTCAGCAATGCGGCCATACTCATGCACACCCAAAATGGCATCAATCTCACTGTTTTGGGCAAATTCTTCCCTATATCTTTCCGCGGCGCAGCCCGTAATTATCACGGCACAGCAAAGGCCTGTCCGCTTTTGCTCCAAGGCCTTTTCAATTTCTTCCCGGGCCTCGGCAACGGCATCTTGCAAAAAGCCGCAGGTGTTGACTATTATGGCCTCGGCCTCTTCCAAATTAGGCGTGAAAACGCAGGCTTCGCCCGCAAGCTGGCCCAGCATAACTTCGCTGTCCACACGGTTTTTGTCGCAGCCAAGGGATATTAAGGCAACTTTTACGCCGCTAAGTTTTGTCATGTTGATTTCTCCCATTATATCAATTATCCAATTTTCCCATAAACAGGTATATCCCCAGCGTTGCAAGAAAACCGTTTACGGATATCAGGTTGCTAAAGCGTTGAAATATGCCGAAATATTCCGCAGGGGCGGCACCTGTGCCTATGGCACCTACAAACATAAGAACCAAGGCTATCGTGGCGCATACAGCAAGGGAAACAAACCTCTTTTTGCGGTATCCGCCAATCATTATCATTACAAAAGATGCAATTGAAAGCAATACAACCGGCGGCGTTACGACAAATACGTGAATTATGTCTTGAAGGGCTGCCCCACCTGTGCCGCTTTCCGAAAGAGGAAACATACCAAAGCCGATGGTTGATATCCAAAGCATGGCCGCAAATAGGTATATTCCAATCCTCAAGGGCTTGTTTAATTTGCCGCGGATGGCAACGCATACCATCATAATGCAAACCATCCCCGCCGGGGCGTATAGGCTGGCCAGCCGTGTCCATGCCACAAAGGACGGGGCGCTGGCCGAGCTAAGGTCGCTGACGGCTTGGCTCATCCAGTTGTAACCCGGATAGGCAAGGGGCGCAAATATAACGGCCGCCGCATATGAAGCAAAGCTTACTATCCCAAGCAGGCCAAGCCAATTTATAAGTGTTTTCTTTTTAGATTCCATTAGGATGCCGCCTTTCTTATGTTTCATAAACTCCATAGCAAACATGAATATGAATATGCTTTGTATTCTGAAATTTGCCCTGATTCATCAGTACCTCGCAGCCGCCCTTTTTGTCAATTAAAAATTGTGACGCTGCCTTAATTGCTTCCATCAAATCCAGCACGATTTCATCATCTTCGGGGGTTAAATCATGAATAGTTGCAATATGTTTTTTCGTTATCACATTTATATGCTCTTCCGAATATGGCCAAGGTGAATCATATGCAAAAGTAAGCTCCGAATTATAAATGATACGCTCGGAAGCAATATCACCCCGCTCTAGCATTGCGGCTTGTTCGCAGCCCCAACATTCGTGTTTTTCCATGCTATACCCCCATTAAATCTTAAAATCAAAGCAAGCTCTATCTTGCACAACCGTCCCTACAAACGTCGTCGCCTTTTGATGTTCCGGATGTGCTTGATACGCCAGCAATGCTTCCTCGCTTTCAAATGTGCTGTCCAGCATAATATCCTTGTTGCTGTAAGATAGCTCGTTTATATACACTTTTAGCTCGATAATGCCATCTATACAACTTGTCAGCGATTCTAGCTCTTGTCTTACCCGCGCCGCATTTTCCTTGTTTTCGGCATCCGTAAACCCTTCTTTAAAATTCCACATAACAATATGTCTTATCATGATTTTCCTCCTAGAAATTATGATTCTTTTCGTCTTTCCAAATATTCCCTGTGCTGATAACTTGTCATCAGCACTTTACGCGGTTTTGCGCCGTCTTCCGGGCCAACAAGGCCCCGTGCCACAAGCTCTTCCATCATACGCGCCGCCCGGTTGTAGCCTATGCGAAAGCGGCGTTGCAGCATGGATGTGCTGGCCTTTTCCCGCTCTACGATAAAGGCGATGGCTTCTTCGATGAGGGGGTCAGAATCGCCGGAAGCTTCGCCGCCCTCGGGCACGGCGGTTATCTTGTCAATCATTGCCTCGTCATATTCGGCAACGCCGTCCTGTTTGATAAAGTTTACAATATTTTCAACCTCTTTGTCAGAAATAAAGCTGCCCTGTATGCGCCGCGGCTTGGACAAGCCAACAGGCGAAAACAGCATGTCGCCCTTGCCCAGCAGCTTTTCAGCCCCTACCATATCCAGGATGGTGCGGCTATCCGTGCCGCTAGACACGGCAAAAGCAAGGCGGCTTGGTACATTGGCCTTGATGAGGCCCGTTATAACGTCCACAGAGGGCCGTTGTGTGGCAATTATGAGGTGGATACCCGCCGCGCGGGCCTTTTGCGCCAGGCGGCAGATGCTTTCTTCAACTTCTTTGCCGCAGGTCATCATCAAGTCCGCAAGTTCGTCAATAATTATCACAATTTGCGGCAGGGTTTCTTCGCCCTCGGCGGTGAGATAGGCGTTAAAGCCCGCCAGGTCGCGCACTTTGGCTTGGGCAAATTTCTCATAACGCTCGTCCATTTCCCGCACGCCCCACGCCAGCGCGCCGCTGGCCTTTTTGGGGTCTGTCACAACAGGGATAAGCAAGTGGGGTATGCCATTGTAAATGGAAAGTTCTACCACCTTGGGATCTATCATCAAAAGCTTAACCTCGGCGGGGCTGGCCTTATACACAATGCTGGTGATAAGGGTGTTGATGCACACGGACTTACCCGCGCCCGTCGAGCCCGCAATAAGCAGATGGGGCATCTTCGCAATGTCCGAAACGACGATATTGCCCGCGATATCCTTGCCCATGGCAAAGGACAGCTTGCTTTGGGATGACCAAAAGGCGTCATCGTCAATAACTTCCCGCAGGAAGACAGCTTGGGTCTCTTTGTTGGGTATTTCAATACCCACAACGGATTTGCCCGGGATTGGTGCTTCTATGCGGATACCTTGGGCGGCCAGGTTAAGGGCCAAATCGTCCGCAAGGCCTGAAATTTTGCTTACCTTCACGCCTGCACCCGGCGAAAGCTCGTATCTTGTAACCGTTGGCCCTTTGGAAACTTCCACAACCCGGGCCGCAACGCCAAAGGACTTTAGCGTCTCTTCCAGCTTCTTGGAATTTTCCAAAATTTGGGCGCGGGATGACAGCGAGGGCTGGTATGTATTTTCGCGAAGTAGCTCTACAGGCGGGAAGATATATTCCATCTTTTCTGCTGTTATTTCGATTTCTTCTTCCAGAGGAAGGTCGAAAACCACCTCTTCAATTTCTTCTTCGATATATTCTTCTTCGTCTTGAAGCTGCGCCACCTCTGGCTGATAGCCTTCCACAATACCCATCACATTTATGGAAAAGTCTTCTTCTGTTTCTTCAAAGATGGGCTCAGGTTCCGGCTCAAAGTCTGGCTCAAAATCAACATCAACACTTGGACTTTCATATTTTTCAAATTCGGGCACAAGTATCAGGTTTTGCGGCGACTTTGGCCTGTCTTCCAGCTTTTGTCCTGCCCCTCTGTTTTTTATCGTATCTTTCGCCAGCATTATTTCTTCCACGCTTTGAGCGTATCCATCCTCGTCAAGCAGCATGTTGCGCGGCTTTTTTGTGGGTGCAGAGTAGCCATAATCTTCTCCTCTTATTTCAGGAACACGTACGGGAGCAGGGGCGACAAATTCCTCTTCATATTCCTCTTCGTCATATTCTTCATATTCTTCATATTCCTGATATCTTTCTTCGCGCCTTGCAGCCCTTCTTTCATTGATATTCTCCACCCTGTCCTTCGCGGAAGAATATCCCCATTTCATCCCGGAAAAAAGCGACCAGCCCGTAATTTGCATAACAAGGATGGCGGAAGCCGTGATAAAGAGGATGTATGTGCCTATTTCGGATATAGCGGCAATGAAGAGGCGGCTTAGGGCCGCGCCAAGCAGGCCGCCGCCGGAAGCACCGCCTTCAACAAAGATATAAGCGATATATTGAAACGGGCCCATGTCTTCAGGCTGGGAAGAGCCCACCATATGCGCTATACTTATCAGTAGCACATAGGTAACACTGCCCATGATGATTTTAGATTTTGGCACATCGCCCATCTTGCCCGCAAATAGCAGGCCACCAAGGATAAGGGCAGCGACAGGCAGAACAAAGGCGCCAATACCAAACAATCCCAGCAAAAGTGAATTTACCAGCCGGCCTACAATGCCCGCGTCTTCCATAAAAAGGCTAACAAGCACCAATATCGCCGCCGCTATGATGGCAATAGCAATAATTTCGTGTCTTATCCCGCTTTTTTGTGGCTTTACGCCATTTTTCTTTGCTTTTCCTTTAGTTTTTGTGTCCTTTTTTGTTGCCATATGTATTTCTTCACCTCTTATAGTCTGTCCAATGATTTTTAGCATATTGAATATCATAATATAAAATGATATAATATTCAAGATGAAAATGACGTTGAAGGGAAACCATATATGCAAGAATTTTACAGAAACAATAAAATCTTCATTGATAAGCTGCTGTTACTTTTAATTATCGCGGCCTGCACGGTGCTTGCCGTGTTTTTGGCGGGCTATATAGCACCCTTTGTGGTTGGTTATATCATCAGCCTTATTTTGTCGCCTATTGTGGGCATCATCCACACCAAATGGCGCATAAACCGTGGCATCACCGCTGCGGTTTTGATATTGTTGCTTATAGCGGCAATTATCTTTTTAGGCGGCTTTCTAATTAGCCGTATTGGCACAGAAATGGCGGCCTTAATGCAAGATTTCCCTCAATACATTTCAGGCGCGCAAGTTCATTTTGAAAACGCAATGGCAAGCATAGAAAATATGCTGGGAACAGGGCTTGAAATTGACTTTGCAGTGATTTTAAATCAATTGTTAAACATTACCACAGGCCTGCTGCAAGGTGCTTTGGAAGGCGGCGCATTTCTCACAGCAATACCCTTCGCTGTCATACGCGTGCTGCTTACCATAATTTCGGCGTTTTTCTTCATCAAGGATAAAGAGCTTATAAAGCAATCTGTCGCGGGCCTTTTCCCAAAGCGTTTTGTGGCACGGTTTCGCATTGTGCGCCAAGGCATTTTAAAGGCCCTTGTAGGCTATGTTAAGGGCCAGCTTATCATAATGACCTATGTGTCAACCATTTGCATAATAGGCCTTAGCATAATACGCTCGCCTTACGCCCTTTTCATCGGCCTGGGCATCGGCCTTTTCGACCTTATCCCTGTTTTCGGTGCCGGCGGCATATTGATACCCTGGGCCATTTATCACATAATTGCGGGCAACATCACCTTCGCCATAGGCCTTTTGGTGATTTATGGCGTAGTTTTCTTGTCGCGGCAGATGCTAGAGCCCCGCATCGTTGGTAATAAAATTGGTATGCACCCCATCATCCTGCTGATGAGCGTATACATCGGTGTTTCCACCATAGGCCCCATAGGCATTTTTGCGGGACCCCTTGTTGTGCTGACGATAAAAACCACCATGGAAGCAAATTTGGCATCCCTTACGGATGGGATAAAAAAGAGGGAAAGTCGTAAACCTTAAATGAGGTTGTCTTTATGCGTTTTGTGCGAATGAACAATTGCAAACCGGACATGATTGTGGCGCGGCCGTTGTACAGCGAATGCGGCGCTTTGCTTCTAAGCAAGGGCCATCTTTTAACCGACCGTCACATCCACGCCTTAAAGCAGCGCGGCTTCCCCGGCCTGTATATTTTCGACCAATTTTCCGAGGGCATAAATCCGGAAGAGATAGTTCTTGATGACGATATGCGCCGCATAGCCTTAAACGGCATGAAAGAGATATTTGATAAAGGTGCCAATATATCCCAAGCAAAAAATCAAGAGCTATGCAAAATTGTAAGCCGCATTGTTTATGATATCGTGGACCATGTCTTTAAAGTAAACCCAGCGGTGCTTAGCGTGCCCCTGATGAAATCTTTTGACGAGCATGTATATCAACATAGCGTTGAGGTTGGTATTTTGGCCATAATGATAGGCAAAAATATGAACATGCCAAAAAACGAAGTGTTTAATTTGGGCATGGCCGCCTTTTTCCACGATATTGGCAAGATATTTGTGCCCAAAACCATTTTAAGCAAAAAAGGCAAGTTTACCCGAGAAGAATTTAATGTGATGAAGATACATCCCGAATGGGGTTTCGACTTTGCCAAAGAAGTTTTGGGCCTGCCGCCCGTCATAAATCAGGCTGTGCTTCATCATCACGAGAGATTTGACGGAACAGGCTATCCTTACAAGCTAAAATGCAAGCAAATACCGCTTTTTGCCCGCATAATTTCTGTTGCCGATGTTTTTGACGCTTTGGGCTCTTCGCGGGTATACAAAAAGGCCCAGCTAACAACAGAGGGCTATGGATACATCATGGCCGGCGCAGGACGACAATTTGACCCTAACATCGTGGATATTTTTTCAAAAACCGTCGCCCCTTTCCCCACAGGTCTTACCGTAGAGCTTTCAAGCGGCCTGCACGCTGTGGTGGTACGCAACAACCCAAATTTTATGACGCGCCCCCTTGTGTGTGCCTTCAACCCTAATAATCTAAAAGAGCGCGAGCATATAAACCTCGCAAGTGATGCAGATGCTTTGGGCATAAAAATAGTTGGAATAGTATAAAAACCACCCATTTGCAGGGTGGTTGTAATCTTTTTTATTCTTCTTCCTCAACCTCTTTAAAATCCTCTGGGCCTACGCCAATATAATCACATGGTATACAGGTCTAGGGCCTGTTCCCACTAACGAAAACGCATATTTGCGGTCGATATTTCCGCCACTCTGCGTCGCTTCGTCCTAGCGTGCCTTTGGGCACGGTGACGACGACAGTCCTCAGCTCCTTGATTGGCGAAAAATCGCCTCACAAATCTGCATTTTCTTATAGTGGAAACAGGCCCTAGTCATTATCTTCATTCATCATTTTATTATCGTTAAGCACCGCAAAAAATTCTCCGCTGGACTTATGAGGCGGCCGCAGGAAGCGATTTAGGCTGTAAAGGCTATCGGCGTCGCCCACGGTGATGGTGTTGTTTTTTTCATAGCAGGACAGGCTGGCGAGATATCCCGCCTCTTTTATGATGTCATCCGAAGTAGAGCTGATGGCACCCAGCGGGTACGCCAGCGAATTTGGTGTGATGCCAACATTTTCGTGCAGCTTTTCCGCAAACTTTTGCAAGTCCGCCATAAGACGCTGGCGGTATGCGTCCACGCTTTCGCCTTTTTTCTTCTTTGCACCGTTTGGCCCATGCAAATTGTAGGTGTGGCTTTGAATTTCTACGCGGCCTGTTTCGTGCGCAGTGCGAACCTGGTCCCATGTCATATGAGGGTGCCGCGAAGATGCACCGTTTTTGTCCAGTTCGGTATAATGGTCGGTTTCGCGGCCAATTATCGCCATGGTTATCCTGGCATCATATTCTTCCAGCAAGGGCAAAATAATATTGGCCGTAGGCATACGTCCATCGTCAAAGCTTAGCACAATGGGTTTTTCAGGCAGCGGCTTGCCGTTGTGTACAAAATCTATCAAATCTTGCATAACCACGGATGTATAGCCTTTTTCGGCCAGATATTTCAAATCGTCTTCAAATTCTTGCAAGGTAATTTCCCATCTATTATCAGGCGTGTCTTCCAGCGCATGATACATGATGATGGGTACCTCTGCGGTGTCGCCCATGGCAAGGCCCATAAGGGTTTCCAGCGGTGAAGCGGCAACGCTTACATGCGACAGCAAAATTATAGCGGCCAAGGCGGCCAAAAAAATCCTCATTTTCATTATCTTCTCACCCTTTTGTTTTATATCAACTTGCAATCTAAATCACAGCAATAAACTTGTCTTTTTGCCGCAATGCTTCGTCAAAAAAATCCTGCGTTTCTTACTGTAATTTAGATTGCAAGTTGATATTAGTACATTTATTATTCATAAATCCATTGTAAAATATATTAGAATAATTTGGAGACCAGCCTATGCGAAAGCAGGTTTTAACCACAATTGCAGAGCACGAAATGTTGACGCCCGGCATGGGCATCGTCATTGGACTGTCCGGCGGGGCAGATTCTGTCGCGCTTACCCATTTTTTGCACAATTTGACAGAGCTTCGCTTGCGCATTATCTGCGTGCATGTGCATCACGGCCTTCGGGGTCACGAAGCGGACGAGGATGCCGACTTTTGTGCCCACTTTTGCAAGCAACTTGGTATTGACTTGGTGGTTTTTGAAAAAGATGCCGCTGCCGAGGCTGTGAAAATGGGCGTTGGCGTGGAAGAAGCGGGACGGGTGCTGCGATATGGCTGCTTTAATGAGGTTTTGCGGCAGCGTGACTATGATAAAATTGCTGTGGCCCATACCGCAAGCGATGTGGCGGAAACCGTGCTAATGCAGGTTGTACGCGGTGCCGGTGGCATAAGAGGCATACCGCCTGTAAATGGCAATATCATCCGTCCTTTTATCGACATAGGCCGTAACGAAGTTTTGGCATATTGCGAGCGTCAAGGGCTGGCCTTCTGCGAAGATTCTACAAACCATCAAAGCGACTATTCTCGAAACTGGGTTAGAAATGTCCTTTTGCCGCAAATTGCGGGCCATCTAAACCCCTCTGCGGCGGACGCGCTATGTCGGCTGGCTAAAATATCTGCCGATGAAGATGCTTTTTTGGACAATATTGCCAAAAATGCTTATGAAAAATGTGTAGATTCCCATGAAATTGATATAGGCGTGTTTTGTCAATATGATATTGCTATACAGCGCAGGATTGTACGTATTGCCTTGCATAAGGCCTTTGGAAGCAAAAAGGATGTCACGTATAGCCATGTAGAATCTATTCGCGAAATGGCGCAAATATCTACGCAGAGCGGCAAGCAAGTGGCTTTGCCACGAGATTTTATGGCTGAAAAGGTGTATAATAAAGTTTGCATAAGAAAGTCTGCTGAATTTGATACTTTTTCCGTCACTTTGCCCAAAGGCCAAGAGGTTTTCGTACCGCAAATTGACAGTTGGGTTTGCCTGGGCAACCCTATTATGCACGAAAAGGCTTTTACAAAAGCTTTGGATTGTGATAGAATAACAGATGTGCAAATTCGCACAAGGCAAAATGGAGATAGAATTTTCTTTAAAAACGTAGGCACCAAGAAGATTAAAGACTTTTTTATGGACAAAAAATTACCGCGCGCAATACGCGAAAAAACTGTTTTTATTGCGTGTGGACAGGATATAATTGTTATGGAAGATTTGCAAAACCCTTCCAGGTGGATAGAATCCCATAAATTCGAGCCTGAGGTCGGCGCAAATGTCGTATATTTACAAATTTGGAGGTAACAAATGGGCAGTCAGAGAAAAAACTTCGGCATATATATGATTGTAATTGTGTTTCTTCTCTTCATATTTATCGCGATGAATATGAATGCAGGGGGAAACAACGCGGAAGCCTTTAATTACAGCGACCTTGTGACGGCACTTGAAGAAGGCCGTGTAGAGTCCCTTGAGATTACGCTACATTCAGAGCGTGGCAATGCGGCTAATATAGACATTGTGCTGCTTCCGGAAGGGGAAGGCGATGATATTGTTGTGTCCGGCGCGCACAGGGTACAAGTGGTGGACATGGCCAGCTTTATGGAAATTGTGCATCGCCATATAGCAGACGTGCCCATTGAGATTACAACAGCCATACCGCAAACCAATATTTTCCTTTCGCTTTTACCAACATTTCTCATATTGCTCATTCCCCTCGCGATATTGATTTTCTTTATCCATCAAATGCAAGGCGGTGGCGGTGGCGGTGGCAACAGGGTGATGTCCTTTGGCAAATCCCGCGCTAAGGCTGTTGTGGATGACAAACGCAAGGTGACGTTTAAAAATGTGGCGGGCCTTGATGAGGAAAAGCTTGACCTGCAAGAGATTGTTGAATTTTTAAAGCAGCCTAAGAAGTTTGTGGACATTGGGGCGCGGATACCCAAAGGCGTGCTTTTGGTGGGCCCTCCAGGCACGGGCAAAACCCTGTTAGCGCGGGCAGTTGCGGGCGAAGCGGGTGTGCCGTTTTTCTCCATATCAGGTTCGGACTTTGTGGAGATGTTTGTAGGCGTGGGTGCTTCGCGGGTGCGTGATTTGTTTGAGCAAGCCAAGAAAAACGCCCCATGCATAGTATTTATTGATGAGATTGACGCCGTGGGCCGCAAGCGCGGTGCAGGGCTTGGCGGCGGACATGATGAACGTGAGCAGACACTTAACCAACTATTGGTGGAAATGGACGGTTTTGGCATAAACGAGGGCATCATCATCCTTGCAGCCACAAACCGCCCGGATATATTAGACCCTGCCCTTCTGCGCCCGGGTCGCTTTGATAGGCGCGTTGTCGTCGGCAGGCCTGACGTAAAAGGCCGCGAGGAGATACTTGGCGTACATGCCATTGGCAAGAAACTGGCCGCAGATGTGGATTTGGCCGTGCTGGCCGGGCTGACATCGGGCTTTACAGGGGCCGATTTGGAAAATCTGCTTAACGAAGCCGCCCTTTTGGCCGCAAGGGATGATCAAAAAGAAATTACCATGGCGGATATTCGCAGGGCTTTCGTAAAGGTCGCCGTAGGCACCGAGAAAAAGAGCCGCGTTGTGTCTGCTAAGGAAAAGAAGGTTGTGGCATATCACGAGGCCGGCCACGCCATAATAATGGAAGTGTTAAGCGAATTGGACCCTGTGCATATGGTTTCCATCATACCGACAGGCATGGCCGCAGGCTATGCAATGCCTCAGCCTCGTGAAGATAAGATGACGTTGACCAAAACCCGGATGGAGCAAGAGATTGTGGGCTTGATGGGCGGCCGTGCGGCGGAATATCTGGTGTTGAAGGATATTACCACAGGCGCCAGCAGCGATATAGAGCGAGCTACGGCAATTGCGCGCGGAATGGTTACAAAATACGGCATGAGCGAAGTTTTAGGCCCGATACAGTTTGGAAATGAAAACGAAGAGATATTTTTGGGGCGCGATTTGGCGCAGAGCCGCAATTATGGCGAAGAAGTGGCCGCGACAATTGATAAAGAAATTGAGCGCTTCGTTAACACGGGCTATTCCCAGGCTTTGGAAATTTTGCAGCGACATATGGATACAATGCATAAAACCGTTGATTTGCTAATTCAAAAGGAAAAAATTACCGGCGAGGAATTCCGCAAGCTGTTTGACCCGCCGTTGCCACCAAAAGGCGATTCTCCGGAGATAGATAGCCAAGACTTCTTCTCGGGCTCTCCACTGGTAGACTTAACCTAAACCTTTCGTAGGGGCGGCTCATAGCCGCCCGTACTTATGTAAAGGAGTATAATATGGATTATAATTTGCAAATAGGAATGAGCCATGTTGCTGAAAAGCATGTCGCTGACGCTGATAGCGCAGCCACATTAGGCAGCGGCACTTTGGCAGTTTTTGCCACACCGGCGATGATTTTGCTTATGGAGCTGGCCGCGCGCAATGCAGTGCAGGATGTTTTGCCACAGGGGGCCACCACAGTGGGCACACTGGTTAATGTGCAGCATCTTGCCGCAACGCCTGTGGGGGCTAAGGTTTCGGCCACCGCCACTTTAACGGCAATTGACGGCCGCAAGCTTACCTTTGAGGTGGAAGCCGCGGATGAAAACGGTGTTATCGGCAAAGGCACGCATGAAAGGGCCGTTATTGATATCCAACGGTTTATGTCAAAGTTGATAAAGGAATAAATATGCTGCTTGTTATAGATGTAGGCAACACAAATATCGTGCTGGGCCTGTATGACGGCCCTGCCCTTTTGCGCAGCTGGCGCATGGCCACGGGCGAAAATCGTACTTCTGACGAGATGGGTATTTTCATATACTCATTATTGGGTCACAACAAAATTGCGCCTGAAAGCCTGAAAAGCATTGTAATTTCGTCTGTTGTGCCAAATATCATGTATTCGCTTACCAATGGTATAAGGAAATATTTTGATATTTCGCCAATGATTGTTAGCAAGGATATGGAATTGGGCATCAAACTTAATTCGGTAGGCGAGCGTGAGCTTGGCGCGGATAGAATTGTCAATTGCGTGGCAGGCTACAAGATGTTTGGCGGGCCCATCATTATAATTGACTATGGCACGGCCACAACATACGACGCCGTTTCGCGAAATGGAGAATTTTTGACGGGCATAACTGCGCCTGGCATCAAGATTTCGGCGGATGCGCTGTTTTCGCGCGCGGCCCAGCTTGCTAATGTAGAGCTTGTGCTGCCGCCTTCCCTTTTTGTAAATTCCACCACCGAAAGCGTGCAGGCGGGCATACTGTTTGGGCGCATCGGCGAAACGGAATACATCGTAAACCGTCTTCGCAAAGAAATGGGCGAACCTAACGCCACCGTCATCGCAACGGGCGGCTTGGCACACACCATTGCCAAAGGCAGCAACATTTTTGACCATATTGTCCCGGGTTTAACCTTGGAAGGTCTGCGCATACTTTATGAGATGAACAAGGAGCAAAGCCCATGAAAATAGGCAATGTTACCCTGTCCAACCCTCTTGTTATGGCACCTATGGCTGGCATTACAGACCTTACCTGGCGCAAAATTTGCCGACAGTTTGGCGCGGGGCTGGTCGTTACGGAGATGGTTAGTGCTAAAGCCATGTCCTTTGGCAATGATAAGACCCAGGGGCTGTTGGCCACGGAAGACTGTGAGAAGCCCGTATCTGCGCAGATTTTTGGCAGCGACCCCATCGTTATGGGCCAGATGGCCGCAAGCCTTAACAACAGCAATTTCGATATTATTGACATAAACATGGGCTGTCCCGCGCCAAAGATTGTGAAAAACGGCGATGGGTCGGCGTTAATGCGTGATTCTGCGCTGATTGGACAAATTGTAAAATCAATTGTGCGGGTCAGCACAAAGCCCGTCACGGCCAAAATCCGTTTGGGATATGATTATGCAAACAGAAATTATCTGGAAGTGGCAAAGGTTATTGAGGACAGCGGGGCCGCTGCAATTACAGTCCATGGCCGCACGCGGCCGCAGATGTACAGCGGCATTGCGGATTGGGACGCCATTGGGGAAGTAAAAAACGCTGTCAGCATCCCTGTTATTGGCAATGGTGATGTTGATTCGCCCGAAATTGCCCGCAGGCGGCTGGATGAGGCCGGCGTTGATGCCGTGATGATTGGCAGGGCCGCTTGCGGAAACCCTTGGCTTTTCAGGCGTTGCGCCCATTATCTTGCAACCGGCGAACTTTTGCCGGAGCCCACCGCCACCGAAAGGATTGAGATGGCCCTTGAGCACGCGCGAGAGTTGATTGCCCAAAAAGGCGAATTTATCGCCCTTCGCGAGATGCGAAAACATATCGCCTGGTATATCAAGGGCATACGCGGCGCAACAGCAACCCGCGATACTATTAACAGATGTGAAGATTTTAAGGATATTGAAGAAATATTGAGGATGATGTTAGTTTGCTAGTTGACAAAATGGTAGTCTCTGGTATAAAATTATAGGTCGAAAGGGAGTTGAGAGCATGACAGATAAAAAATTTGCTTTAACATATGATGGCATACGTGAGCTTGAAGAAGAGCTAAAGATGCTGAAAGTAAGCAAACGTAAGGAGATTGCGCAGAAAATTAAGGAAGCGCGGGCGCAGGGAGACTTGTCTGAAAATGCCGAGTATGATGCAGCGAAGGACGAGCAAGCCCGCATTGAGGCCCGCATTGTGGCCATTGAAAAGATGCTGCGCAATGCAGAGCTGATTGACGAAGAGGAAATTGACAAAGACACAGTTGCACTGGGCAGCAAGGTTACGCTGTATGACGAGGAATTTGAAGAAGAAGTTACTTATCATATCGTGGGGAGTGCCGAGGCAAATCCTGAAAAAAATCGCATTTCTAATGAATCGCCGCTGGGCATGGGCCTCATTGGCAATAAAGTGGGCGACGCTGTTGAAATTGACGCACCTGCGGGTATAATTAAATATAAGATATTGGCTATTGCTTAAAGCGTTAAAGGAGATACTATGGAAGAAATTAGCAGCTTATTACAAATACGCAGAGATAAATTGACAGAGCTTCAAGAAAGCGGCAACGACCCTTTTGAGATTGTGCGCTTTGATCTTGACACACATTCTGACGAAATTCACAAAAATTTTGATAATATGGAAGGCAAAACTGTGCAAATTGCCGGGCGCATGATGACGAGACGCATCATGGGCAAGGCCTCTTTTTGTGACATCCAAGATGAAAAGGGGCGCATACAGGTTTACGCAAAAGGCGAAGATATCGGGCAAGAGTCTTACGAAGCTTTTAAAAAATGCGACATTGGCGATATTTTCGGCGTTGTGGGCGAAGTTTTTCGCACACAAAAGGGCGAAATTTCGGTGAAGGCAACGTCTATCACGTTGCTGTCAAAGTCTTTGCAAATTTTGCCCGAAAAATATCATGGCTTAACGGATATGGAGCTTCGCTATCGCCATCGCTATGTGGATTTAATTGTAAATCCCGAGGTGCGCGAAACCTTCTTAAAGCGTTCGGCCATCATCCGCAAAACCCGAGAATTTTTGGACGGCCGCAATTATATAGAGGTGGAAACCCCTATTTTGCAGACGATACCGGGCGGTGCTTCTGCGCGGCCTTTTGATACGCATCATAACGCGTTAGATTTACCAATGTCGCTTCGCATAGCCCTAGAGCTTCCGTTAAAGCGCCTTATTGTAGGCGGTTTGGAAAGGGTTTATGAAATTGGGCGCTGCTTCCGCAATGAAGGCATTAGCACCAAGCATAACCCCGAATTTACAATGCTGGAGCTTTATCAGGCTTACACCGACTATCACGGCATGATGGAACTGACGGAAAGCCTTTTCCGCAAGCTGGCCGTGGAGATTACGGGGTCTTCTGTTGTAAGCTATCTGGGTACAGAAATTGATTTTTCCAAGCCTTTCGAGCGTTTAACAATGGTTGAGGCCGTGCGCAAATACGCTAATGTAGATTTTGACAAAGTTACCACTGTTGAAGAGGCGCAGCAACTGGCAAAAGAGCATAATGTGGAATACAGCAATATGCATGGAATAGGCGGCATTTTAAACCTATTTTTTGAGCAATTTGCCGAAGATAATCTCATCCAGCCTACTTTTTTGATAGACCATCCCGTGGAGATATCGTTTTTGTGCAAGCGCAAGCCTGATAAGCCCGATTATGCAGAACGTTTCGAGCTTTTCATCCTAGGAAATGAATACGGCAACGCATATTCAGAACTAAATGACCCTATAGACCAGCGGGGCCGCTTTATGCATCAAGAATCCCTGCGTGCGGCGGGCGATGACGAGGCCAGCCAAATTGATGAGGACTTTTTGTTGGCGTTAGAATATGGTATGCCGCCAACAGGCGGGCTGGGCATAGGCATGGATAGGCTTATCATGCTGTTGACAAATTCGCCATCCATCCGCGATGTGCTGCTTTTCCCAACAATGCGCCCGTTATAGGAGATTTGCCATGTACGACAAAGATAAAATACGAATAATGTCAAAATTAGCGGTTTATGACAAGAATGATTTTGAGCGTGACTCAAAGTCCAGTCAATATTTCCGTCATGACTATATCTACAAACATAATATGCGGATGCGCTTTTTTCTGGGCATCGGCTGTGTTATCCTATTGTTTTTTTATGTGATGCACCTTTTGGGCGAAGGCGTGGATATTTTTACGCTGGACTTTGAAGTGGAAATTATGCGCCTGCTTTTTTACGCGCTAATTATCATGTTTGCTTACAGCTTTATAGGCACCATTATCTACACGCGGGAATTTATAATATCTGAAAGGCGCATAAACGCCTATTTTGCGTTGATGAGGCAATTAGATGGACAGGCTGAGGGCAAAGATATTGAAGATATGCAAAGCAAACCTAAGCCAAAAATCCGCAAAAAGAAGGTTAAGGTTGAAGAGCCCGAGGAAGATGATTTTGAAGAGCATGTGCCTTACAGACGTTATGAGCGCGCAACCTTGGAATATCGCCGCCGTGGTACCCTTAACAACGAAATTGAGGAAGATGATGATGACAAATAGGCAACATTATCGCATTTAGGAGGAATTGAGGGGTATGGAGCAATTAATTCACATAAGACAAAATATAATTGGCTTTTACAAAAAATTTGAAGTTATCATAAATTATTTGCTGAAATTTTTGGTGGGCCTGTTTATTTTTTCGAGGATAAACACCCTGGGGATGTATAGTGAAGATTTTAACATCCTTTTCGGGGGTGCTACAGAAATTGCTTATGTGGCCCTGCTTTCCTTGCTTTTCACTATTTCACCGCCGTCAGTGGCGTTGTTTTTGGTGGCCGCGGCTGTCACAATACAGCTTTCCGCCGCATTTGAGGTTGCCGTCTTCGTCTTCTTTTTGATGGTGCTTCTTATTGTGTTTTACGCCCGTCTTTCGCCGCGCCGCTCTATGCTGATGCTGGCAATTATATTTGGCTTTTATTTCCATATTCCATACGCAGTGGTGCTTTTTGCCGGACTATTTTTCGGTATTTCAAGCATAATACCAATTGTACTGGGTACGGCTATATGGTATTTCTTGCCGTTTTTTACCAACTTAGCGGCAAATATGGCCCAAGCCACAGAAATTATGACAGATATTGACCTTTTCGACCTGCCGACGGCGTTTATGGATGTTTTTGCTTTAATTTATGGCCAGCTAACCACAGATTTTAATTGGATTGTAATTGGCTTTGTCTTTGCGATGATGATACTGGCAGTGCATCTTATTTCGCTTATTTCATTAAACTATTCTAAGGATATCGCAATTGCTGTGGGTGCCATCATTGGCATAATATCCATGGCAATGATAGTTTTTGTTATTGAGATTGACATGTCCATAGCTGGCATTATCTTTGGCAGCCTTGGCTCTGCACTATTGGTATGGCTTGCAAAGTTTTTTGACAATGTGGTGGATTATAAGCGTGTGGAGCGCGTAACTTTTGATGATGATGAATATATATATCATGTAAAAATTGTGCCTAAGGTTACTGCGGAAAAGGATGATACAAAGGGCGAAATGCGCGAAGTGCCAAGAAAAAAGGCGGCACCTGCGCCTAAGCCTAGGCCGGCAAAGCCCGGCCCAAAAGCTGCGCCGCCCGATGATGGTTACGGCTATCGCCCACGCATAACGCGTGACCCTGGCACTTTTGATGATGAGGAATAATAAATGACAGATCTTATCACAAACTTATTTACAAACATTCCGTCTTTAGCCATGCCGCGCCTTGTTATAGGTTCGATATTGGACATACTTTTCATTACCTTTGTGCTTTACAAAGTATTGATGTGGATAAAACAAACACGGGGTTGGACGCTTCTTAAAGGCGTCATCATTATCGCAATTATATTTTTTGGTGCCACACTTTTGTCCATGGACGTTACAGTGTGGATTATAACAGAAAGCCTCACCGTTGCCGCCATCGCAGCAGTAATTATTTTCCAGCCTGAAATTCGCAAAGCCCTGGAAAGCTTGGGCAAAAACCGCAACATCCCTTTCTTCAGCCCTCTGGAAGAAGGCCGCGAGACAAATTCTGCTTTGTGCATCGAAGAGATTGTCGATGCAACACAGAAAATGTCAAAGGTTAAGACAGGGGCCTTGATTGTAATAGAGCAGCAAGTGCCGCTGGGTGATCTTGAGGCAACCGGCGTGGCTATTGATGCCGTCGTCACAAGTCAGCTTCTTATCAATATTTTCGAGCATAACACACCGTTGCATGACGGTGCTGTTTTGATACGCGAAAACCGCGTAAAAGCCGCCACATGCATACTCCCCCTTACATCAGAACCCCTTGCAAGAGATTTGGGCACGCGCCATCGCGCTGCCGTTGGTGCTTCCGAGGTGTCCGATGCCTATGTGTTGGTGGTTTCCGAAGAAAGCGGCAAGATATCCATAGCAAAAGAGGGCAAGCTTCATCGCAATTTGTCCGAAAGCGATATAAAATCCATGCTTCTTGCCGACTTGCGCACGAAAAAGTCTCGCAAATTTATCCCTAACTTCAAAAGGAGGAAGGGCTGATGAAAAAAACGTTGATAAGCTTTAAAAATATACTTTTACGAAATATTTCCTGGAAGATTGCCTCCTTCATCATGGCCTTTGCTATCTGGTTTTTCGTCATGAATGTTGTAGACCCTATGCGCACAGAAACAGTTACTTTTGATCTGCAATTGCGCAATGAAGACGGCCTTGCGGCGGGTGCTATGGGCATACATCTTGATAATATCAACCAATTGCGCAATCAGACGATACAAGTATCCGCCCGGGGCACAGGTGAAAGAATTGATGCACTTCGGGACAGCTTTGTTGCATATATTGATTTATCCACAGCTGACATCATAAGCGCCGTGCATGTTCGTAACCAAAACCAGCTGCGCGTATCGGTGAACCCTTCAGGTGTCCCCAGTGGAATAGAAATTATAGGAATAAGTCCCAGCACAGTCGTATTGCAATTGGATGCTATAGAGACGGTTGAGATTGAGGTAGAGGTTGTGACCTCGGGCGAGGTAGCCGATGGATTTATCATTTTGCCGGAATCCATTAGTGTTAGCCCAAGCGTGGTATCTGTTACGGGCCCCTCAAACACAGTAGGTACAATAGAAAGCCTTGTTGTGATGGTGGCTGTTGATGACGCCACTTCTTCCATCTCTTTAACAGGCGAGGTTGTTTCCCCCATGAACGCCGCAGGCACGCTTGTTCCGCTGACACATCTGCATATTGAAAGCACCGTGGATATAGAGGTACCCGTTTTCCGCCGCGGTGGCGTACAGGTTTTACAGCCCCAGGTGCAGGCCAGCCCACCGGAGGGGTATGGCATCCGTTATATTGCATGGAGCCCCCAGACATTAGACGTGGCAGGGGAAGAAGGTGCCATTGAGGCGTTAGCACCCATATTGCTCTCTCCTATTCCTAATGGTTATGTAGAAAACCACACTGCTGATTTTTCTATGATATATGACCTTAGAAATTACCTGCCTCAAGGCGTGTTTTTGATAGACCCAAGCCGCCACACAATTTCTGTTGATGTTTTTGTAGAGCCCATCGTGCAAGAAAGCTTTACAATATCCAGAGATAGCTTCCAAATTATGGGCTTATCTCCATATGTTGAGGTTATAACCGAAGAGATCACTGTCACTTTATCCGGTTTGCAGTCCGCAATGGCGGAAGTTGGCAATATTACGCCCACAGCCTTTTTGGGAAGTTTGGATTTAACAATGGAAGGTTTCCACGAAGTTCCTTTTATCATTGGCCACCCCAACGGTGTAAGCATTGTGGGTGAAGCACCTATGCTTGTTGTCTACATTGGAGCTCAAGATGAAGAAGATGATGAATACGAAAACGACTACGAAGGAATAGAGGAAGACAATTTAGAAGAAGATAATGATGAGGAAGAGGAAGACGAAAGGGATTGATTGATATGGGAAGGTTGTTTGGCACAGATGGCGTGCGAGGCTGCGCCGGCACACATCTTACGGCACGTCTGGCCTTTGATTTAGGTATAGCAAGCGCGAAAACACTAACAAAATCTTATGATAAACCGGTTGTTTTGATAGGCATGGACACACGTATATCCTGCGAGATGCTTGTTGCAGCTTTAACAGCGGGTATTTGCTCTGTTGGGGTGGATGTATATAACGCAGGCGTTGTGCCCACGCCGGCCGTGGCGTATCTTGTACGTAAATATGGGTTTTCTGCGGGCATCATGGTATCCGCATCCCACAATGCTTTTGACGACAATGGCATAAAATTTTACAACGGACAGGGACTCAAGCTTTCTGATGAAATTGAGAATGAAATTGAAACGGCCATAGGTGCTGATGTGCAGCAGGCCGCAGGTGCTGATATCGGCCGTGTTTATGAATCTGACACGGCAATTGCAGACTATGCAGAATTTTTACACACCGAAACCAACACAAATCTTACCGGCCTAAAAATTGCGCTGGACTGCGCAAATGGCGCGACGTATATCGCCGCACCTCATGTGTTTGGCTTGCTTGATGCGGATATCAGCATCATCGCAAATATGCCTGATGGTGTTAACATTAACAAAGATTGTGGGTCTACACATATAAGTGCCCTAGCAAAATATGTAAAGGGCGGCAACTTTGATATCGGTTTTGCCTTTGATGGCGATGGCGACCGCTGCTTTGCCGTTGATGAAAACGGCGATATAATTGATGGCGATATGATTATGGCTATAATTGGCAAGCATTGGAAGGAAGAGGGCCTGTTAGCCAAAGATACCATAGTTGCCACAGTGATGAGCAATCTTGGTTTCTTCCAGGATGCTGAAAAAGCGGGCATCAATGTAGAGCAAGCAAAAGTTGGCGACCGCTATGTGATGGAGAAAATGATGGAAGGCGGTTTTAGCCTTGGCGGCGAACAAAGCGGCCATATAATTTGCTTAAACCATCATACATCGGGGGACGGCATTTTGGCGGCCATTGTGCTGGCATCTATCGTAAAAGAAACAGGCAAACCCCTGTCCCAGCTTAACACAATGAAATTAATGCCGCAAGTGTTGAAAAATGCGAAAATCTCCAATAACGTGAAGGATGAAGTGCTGGCTGACGAGGCCATAAAGGCTGAAATTGCGGCAATTGAGGCAAAATACGATGGCAACGGCAGGGTGTTGATACGCCCTTCGGGCACAGAGCCCCTGGTGCGCGTGATGATAGAGGGTAATGATATTGATGAAATTACGGCGGACGCCGCGAGGCTTGCACAAATGATGGAGGGCTATATAAAATGATTGGCATTATAGGGGCCATGGCCATCGAGGTTGATGGCCTTTTGGCTGTAATGGAAAATACCGAAAAGACAACAATTAGCGGCATGGACTTTTTTGCCGGTAAAATTGTGGACAAGCCTACCGTGGTTGCCCGTTGCGGCATAGGCAAGGTACATGCCGCTATGTGCGCACAGACGATGATAACAGGCTTTACCGTTACCGCTGTGATAAATTTAGGTGTTGCGGGTGCCATCGACAATGCGCTTAATATTGGCGACGTTGTAGTGTCTCATGACCTTATTCACCACGATGCAATGGCCACCACTTTTGGCTATCCCGTCGGGCAAATTCCCGGCATTGATGTGCTGGCCTTTGCCGCCGATGATGGCTTGGTTAAATCCGCTATATCAGCTTACGAAACTGTTTTTACGGGTGGCACAAACAAAGCCCACCACGGCCGCATCGCCACCGGCGACCAATTTGTTAACACCGCGGCGCAAAAGCAGCAAATTTCGGATAATTTTACAGCCTTGTGCGTTGAAATGGAAGGAGCCGCCATCGCACAAGTATGTTACATAAATAAAATTCCTTTCGTTGTCATCCGCGCCATTTCAGACAAAGCCGACGGCAGCGCCGATATGGATTTTGAAAAATTTGTTATGCAGGCCGCCGAAAATTCTACAAAGGTTGTGGTAAGGATGATGGAGGGATGGCTGTGAAGAAAGCTGACAGGGTAAAAGCCATTTTGGCGGCACTTGATGCGCAATATCCCTACGAGGACAAATGCTATCTCAATTATTCTGCACCATACGAATTGTTGTTTGCCACCATCCTAAGCGCGCAATGCACCGACGACCGTGTAAATATAGTGACGGCGCAACTTTTCGTAAAATATCCTACACTTGAGGCCTTTGCACGCGCAGATTTGGCAGAAATGGAGCAAGATGTAAAACCAACAGGCTTTTTCCGCAATAAGGCGAAAAGCCTTGTTTTTTGCGCACAAGCCCTGCTTCACAATCATGGCGGGCAACTGCCCTCTAGCATTGATGAGCTAACAAAACTGCCGGGCGTAGGCCGCAAAACGGCAAATGTGGTGCGCTGTCACATTTTTGGCTTGCCAAGTGTTGTCGTTGATACACATGTAAAGCGCATTTCCGCCCGCCTGGGTTTAACAAAAAACGATGACCCCACAAAAATAGAATTTGACCTTATGAAGATTTTACCAAAAAACCATTGGATACGCTACAACCACCAAATTATCGCCTTCGGCCGCGAAATTTGCAAAGCACCCAATGCCAAATGCCATTTATGTTTCATAACCAACCTTTGCCCCGCTTATAAATCCTCTTAAAATGGTAAAGCTATATTTTAGGAGGGATGACCATGAATAATACAGAATTTGCAAAAGTTAGAGAGAGCTTTAAAAAGGCAGACACATCAAGAAAAATTGAGATATATGTAAATGCTCAAGGGCTGGATTTGGCGCAATATAGAGAGCTACTGTCGTATTTTCCTGTAGGCGAGCTTAGCAAGCTAGAAAAGGCTTTGGGGTAAGAAAGGATGTTTAATTTTATGGCAAAGGATAGTCAAATTGATTCTAAAGAGGTGCGTAAGCAAAAAGCGCGTGGCGGCCCAACACATGCAGAATCTGGCAATGATGACTAGGGCAGAAATGCCAAAAAACACTCTGTTGAGAGAAGTGACGTATATAAAGGCGACCAAATGGTCGCCTTTTTTTATATAATCGCTAAACCTAAAACGTCCATAAGGCACCACAGATGATGGCCTCTACGAACTAAAATCTTCTAACGCACGCATAAGCTCTTCTGTTCCCATAACTTTAATGCCCTCTAAAAGCCGATGCTGCTCTTCTTCGGCAAGGGCGGCGATAGGCCTGGTGGTTAGCTCTTTTATGCTGTAATATTCATCATCGTAAAATACTGCAATATAGCCTTCGTGTACGCCTATAACGTATAGACGATACTGTGTCTGGGTGTTTTGCCGCAGATGCACCTCATAGGGCGAAAAGGACATCACCTGCCAGTCCGCAAACATGGCGGCAAGGTCGTCTTCTGTCATATCCAGCAGAAAATGGGCAGGATATTCAATGATGGTCTCAAAACCGCCGCTGATGGGATAATAATATTCATAAAATATGCGGGTGTCGGGCAAAATTCTGGGGATAATTGGTATTTGAGCCTCGGCATCATTATACACAAAAAAGCCTTCATGCTCACTATCCACAGGGAATTGCGGGTCTAGGCCCACAATGGCAGTTTCCAGATTTAGTGCGGCGGGTTGGGCGGCTTCGTATGTCAGTTGCCTGCCACTGCCAAAGGATATGACAAACCATGTCGCAAAGCCCGCCATAGCTACAATCATTACAATTATGCTAGGAAATATAATTCTTATCATATGGGTTAACTTCCAATCTATTTTTATTGAAAGTTTTTCCATTTTATATATTTACTATACATGGCTTATCATCGCTTTTTTGCTTTGCTTGTTCCTATCCTTCCTCAACCTCAAAGTCTATCATACTTTTCAGCTTGTCAATGCCGCCATCTGCATAATTAAAATCATCCGCCAAATTGTATTTTTTGCGATGCCTGTCGTCGTAGAAGTTTTTTGCGATGATGTTAACAGAAAATTCTAGGCTATAGCGTTTGCGCAGCCTGTCCGTGATGTATTCGGCATGGCGGCGCAGATGGCTTTCTATAAACACGTCAGGGCAGACGATGTAAAGATGCTCGTCTTCAAGAAAGCCTGCTTGGGTTTTGCCTATGAAAGGGGCGAAGCTGGCCTCGAAGTCCTTGATGAAATTGGGCCAGTCCAGAAGGACATTGCGGATGTCTTCGGGGATGGCTTTTTTCTTGGGGGGTTCTGGTTCTGGGGCGGGGGTTTGCGGCTTGGGGGATGGCGGCAGGGTACCGCCCCTACTTTCGGCCGGTTGCGGCGGCGGCGCTTGTGCCGGGCCGCAAATATATTCTATGCACATCACTTCCAGTGCCAGCCGCGCCGAGGTTGCTTGGCGCATATTTCTTGCCACCTCTGAGAAGGCGGTAATCATACGAATGGTGTCATCATAGCCTTCCATGCCATCAGCAGTAGCGGCGATAAGGCGGTTTCGCAGATGCGATAGCATTTCTTGCGCAAATTGGGCAAAGTCCCGCCCTTTTGCGGAAAGGTCTTCAATGATGGCAAGGCATTTATCAGTTTGCTTGGCCGTCAGCGCATCCATCATATCAAAAAACACCGCGTCATTTACAGAGCCTGTAATTTCCAAGGCCTTTTCCAGCGTAATTTCTTCGCCGTAATACAGCGAGGCGCATCTGTCAAGCAAGCTTAGGGCATCACGCCAAGAGCCATCCGAAAGGCGGGCCACATAGGCCAAAGCTTCTGGAGAAACGGCAATGCCTTCCCCGGTCATGTAGTTCGCAAGGGCTTGCTCCATCTGTGCCGGATTTGCCCTGTGAAAATCAAAGCGCATAAGGCGCGAATGTATGGTAGCGGGGATTTTGTGGGGGTCAGTTGTGGCCAAAATGAAGATGACGTGGGGCGGCGGCTCTTCCAGTGTCTTTAGCAGGGCGTTGAAAGCACCCGTGGACAGCATATGCACCTCGTCCACGATATACACCTTGTAGCGGCCCATGGCGGGATAGCGCACTTCTTCGCGCAGGTCACGGATATTGTCCACACCATTGTTGCTGGCGGCGTCAATTTCAATTACGTCCATGGAAGCCCCTGTGGCAATGTCCACACAGCTGGGACACACACCGCAAACGTCACTGTCTTGCGGGTTTTCGCAATTTACCGCCCGGGCAAAAACCTTGGCAAAGGTGGTTTTGCCCGTGCCGCGGGTGCCGCAAAAGAGATAGGCGTGGGTTATGCGGTTGTGCGCTATTTGGTTTTTCAGGGTTTTTACAATATGCTCTTGGCCCACAACGTCCGCGAAGGACATAGGGCGAAGTTTGCGGTATAACGCGGTATACATATGGCTACATCTCCTTTAACAGTGGGCGGATTGCTATCCGCTCTTAGAACCTGTTTGCTATCTCCATTCCGACGCCTTTTCGGCTTACACTCCGCTGCCCCGCATGGCCGCGTTGCGCGCTCCTAGCAGATAGTCTACTTATATGCCTTGGCGCTTTCGCTCTGCGAAAGTGGGCTTCGCCCAGTTTGCGTAGCAAACCGCTGGGTCGCACACGCCTTGCCCTGGGAAAAACGCTCGAAAAAACATCGAAAGCGAGATAGTAAACAGATTCTTACAATTTATAACTAAAAATCCACTTTCTCATACAACCTCACAGTGATTGCCCAACCAATGCGCAGGACAATCAATCCAAGAAGCGCACAGATTGCAGCCGCAATGGCATATGGTATTTCCAGCGAGGTCAAAAGTGATTGCAGTCCCATCGTGGCAAGCAGCGAAGCAAAAAAACACAACAGCATCAATATTGCCCTTCGAGCTTTTGTAAATCTAAATATAAAAACCAGTGCAGTCATCATCCAAATATGGAAAAATACTGTTCCTAGATTAAATACGCCGATTGTAAAGAGTTTTTCTCTTATGCTGGAACCTTCCGTAATAGCTGCACTCCAATTTATGATTAGCGGAACAAAACTTATGATTGTAAAAAGAAATATTTCAAGATAAGTTGCTGTTGTAAACTCTTTTGCCGTAAGAGATTTTCGGGGGCACTCCATTTCGTTTTTATGGGTTTCTTGCCACTCCTTATGAGGTTTACTCCTGAAAAGCAAGATAAGAGGCAAGGGAAGAGCCATCAGCCACACAGGAACGTCAAGAATCAGCTTATTGAGTAAATGTTCCGGAAGCGGGTCTGTAAGTAATGGAATAGTCGTGGCTATGCCTAAGACAATTCCCATAGGTATAAAAGTCAAAAAATAATAATATATCAGTTTTGCATTTGCACGTGTAGAGTTAAAGAGGTAGTATCCTGCCGGGGATGGATAATTCGGATTCTCTAAGTTGTTTTCGGGCATAAGTTACCTCGCATTATATAAAATTATGTAAAATCCGCAAAATTACTGAGCTTATGGATGCTAGGGCCTAGGGCCTCTCTACCACCACATGCTTATTACACCAAACAAATAAATAACCGGAGCCCAAAGCAGCGATATTGCAATGATGGAAAGTGCTTGAGATATCCGCCAAGCTATTGCCCATTCTTTTAGGAAGGCGGTAGCTGTCACGGTGACAAGGGGTATCCAAAATAAATAGCTGCCGGCATGTAGAAATATGGCTGAAACAACGGAAAGGGCCATTAAGGCCACCATTAATTTTATCGGCGGCGAGATTTTTCGTTGGCCATACACATCAACCGAATATAGCTTGCCTTTTCTGTATTGTATAGCCAAATATGCCAAAGACAACAGGCAAGAAATTGCACAAAGAACATAAGCTACGCCATAGCTGATAACTATCATATGCCCTCGAAGAAATGGGAAGAAGACAGCATTTGTGGTGGGTTGATGTAGCTCATCTAGAGGGTTGTGCGCTGCATACTGCGCTAAGGCCATAATGGTGTCAAGGTAGGTCCAGGCTGTGTTTCTGTTCAAATTTTCAAATGTATCGCTGGGCTGGTGATAATGTCGCCCACCTTCAATTATTGCTAAGTTAATGCCTGACCATCCATATCTCAGGAAGAAACAAAAATCGGTAATATATCTTTGGGTTTCATAAATCGCTGCCCCAATGGAAAAACCTACAGGTGCAGGCACAGCTCTGCGGTACATGCTTATCATAGAATGAGGCTCTGGTGATGTCTCAAACAAAATGGGTACGCCTGCATTGCCCCTGGCTTCCAAATTGACTACCATAGCCACTCTGTCTTTCAGCTCCGGATGGTCACGAATGAAGGCTAACGCCCCAAGCGCCCCTATCTCTTCCCCATCCGTAAGCAGGAAATAGATATTGTTATTTAAAATTTTGTCATCCGCAGAAGCAAAATACCGCATCACTTCCAATATGGCAGCCGTGGGCAACATCGCATCTCCCGCACCGGGGGTGCCAAAAAAGCTATCGTAATGGGATACAAACATTATGGCCTTGTCGGCCCCGGGTGTTTCCAGCTTTACAAAGATATTTTGAAGATACACTGTATCGTCAACAAAATGTCTGTCGTGCAATTCTCTTGTGCTTCCAAGCAACAACCTTGCCTGTCTCACTTCATCTCTGGTATATGTAGCATCATGCATTATCACATCCAGACCCATGGCTTCAATTTCGGCAACAATCTCTGCGCGCACCCGTTTAAGCTCATCAGACCCAACATAGCGCGGCCTTTGGGTCCATCTTTCGATATTGTACATCATACGTTGAAACGAATCCGATGCTTCGTCTGCCGCAGGTGGCCAGATTTGCCAAATGCCAAGAAAGACGCCGATAAGCAAGGGAATGGCGATATACACAATTGACAAGGATTTTTTCAGCATAATCTTTTGCTCCATTTCTTTGTGTCAATGGTTATCTTAATCTATCCAGCGCACTTTTTCTACATCGTAAAAACCACGCATCTTGGGGGTGTCATCCGCTTCGCCTATAGCTATGATGTTAAATGGGATTTCATCTTCGGGCAAGGCCAGAATTTCACGCACGGCGGCCACGATGGGTTCTTTAGGGTACACGCCGCACCAGCATGATGCCAAGCCCATCTCTGTGGCTTGCAGCAAGATATTTTGCGTAGCTGCGCCGCAGTCCTGGGGATAAAAGCCGCGTGCAATGTCGTTTTTGGCTTGCTCATCAGCAAGGGCACAAATAACGATGGTCACGGGTGCTTTGTAAAGCATCTTGGCGTAATTATGGCAATCTGCCAGCTTGTTTAGCACCTCGCGCTGGGTGATGACGATAAAACGCCAGGGACGGCTGTTGCAAGCGGAAGGGGCCAACATAGCGGCTTCCAGCAGTGCTTCAATTTTTTCCCGTGGGATGGTGTTTTCAACATATTTGCGTGTGCTTCTGCGGTTTTGGATGGCTTTTATAATCATCTTTCATCTCTCCCTGTTTTTGTATTTGCCCTAATTTTATCATTTCAAGAGACTTTATTCAAGTAGCAGTTGACTTTTGCTTGTGTCTTCTTTATACTTGAAGCATAACAAAATTTAGGAGGGTATATTGTATGAAAGCACCAGGAGCAACCACATTACTTGTGGTTAGTATTTTATTGATTATAGGGGCGGCTATAGGGCTTGTTCTCGGCGGACTGGCACTTTTGGGGGCTGCTTATCTGGAGACTATCGGAGAGCCGCTTACCGGTGCCGAATGGTTTGATGTGATAACACTGTTTATTACTGCTATCTGGCAACTAATTGTTGCCATCATATGCATTGCCAACCGCAATAAGTTGGAAAAAGGCAGCCTGCTGGCGGGCTTGTCCATATCAATTATTGTCATTGCCGCTCTTTCAATTGTTTATGGGTTTGTCATCGGAGATGACTTCCAATTTACAGGCATCGCGGGCCTTCTCTTGCCCTTCCTGCTTCATAGCGGGGCATCAAAAAACAAAAAGGCCTTTGAAATGCAGAGCGAAGCATAGAAGGCAAACAAAAGCCCCTTGCGCAAAGGGGCAAATAGTTGTATAATATCTTTGAGGACAATCAAAAAGCAATGCGGTTGGCGCAAATCCCCTACGAAAGGGGGTGAAGCCATGTCTACATATGAGATAATCGTTGTTATATTATTATCAATGAAGCTTCTTGTAGATATATTTCTTGAAAAGAAATAACCGCCCCTGGCAAGGACAAGCGGTTATTTTTTAATAACAATTAACCTTATGCCAACCGCTTTGCGATTGTCTTCTTTACTATTATACCACAGAGGAAGCAACCTTGCAAGAAAAAATATCGCAACTAAAATCAAAATTAGTCAATCGAAATCCCCTATAATGATTTTAGAACGGCAAGGGGGCGATTTAATTTGTACGAATGGCATAGACAGATACAAACCATTGTGGATGAAATTGACGAATGCATAAAGCATCGTGACGACGAGGCTTTGACGCTGCGGTTTTTGTCCCGCAAGCTTGGATATTCTGAATTTCATACCACGCGCAAGTTTAAAGAAATATCAGGGATGCAATTTCGAGAATATCTGCGAACGCGGCGACTGGCCTTTGCGCTTATAGAGGTGCGTGATACGCGAAGAAGCTTTCTTGACATTGCGGTGGACTATGGCTTTTCATCTCACGAGGCCTTTACGCGGGCCTTTAAGGCAACATACAGCATAACGCCAAACGCTTACCGCAAGCATCCCAAGCCCGTTGTCCTTCGTACAAAAATAAAACCCTTCGACCGTTACTTTTTAGGAATTGGAGAGATTGGCATGGTAAAATCGACAGACAACATCAAGATTTATTATGTAACTATTCCCGCACACAAGTTTTTGCACATCAAAAATTATGAAAGCAATGGGTATTTTGACTTTTGGGCAAAGCAGGATGCTGTGCCTGGGCAGGATTGCGACACTATTTGCGGCTTGTTGGATAGCATCAAGGGCAAGCTGGATGGTGAGGATGATGTAATTGGCATGTACAGCGGGCAAGTTATGGCGCATATCAATGAGGCAGACGGCAAACGCCCCGAATGTTACGGCGTTAGGCTATCCCCCGACTTTAACGGCGAAGTGCCACCGCAAATGATAATGGTTGATGTGCCCGAGGCGGAATATATTGTCTTTGAGCACGGCCCTTTCAGCCATGATGATGAAAGCGAAGCCGTTGGAAGAGCAACCCTTGAAACCATCAAGGCGCATGACTATTCTGCAACGGCATATGCCCTAGATGAAACCCCGGGCAGAATGTCATACTTCCATTATGTTCCAGACAAGTTTTACAAGCATATTAAGCCGGTGCGAAAGAGATAAATCATATAGCCGGCTATAGCGTTAGCTGGATTGCTTCGGCCTTGGCCGCACTGGTTTTTCAATTATCGTTGGCCTCGCAATGACCGTTGAACTTTCGCGGACTTCCAGTAACAACGCAACGTCCAATTGTCATTGCGAGGCCAACGATAATTGAATTATAATACAGTGCAAGGCCGAAGCAATCCAGCTAGCCATCTGCTGATTTATGTTGCTTGTTTCGTTACAAGCCTAATGACAGCTGAACTACCCTGGACTTCTGGTAGCAACACGACGCTCAATTGTCAGTAGCCCTATAACAAAACCACCCACCCACTTGTAGGGGCGGCTTATAGCCGCCCGTTCATCCTACAGACGTACCACCTATTCAATGTATTATGTCACTGCATATGCGGGCGGCTACAAGCCGCCCCTACGACATATGTACTACACGGCGCACTGTAAAGCAAAAC